>JAEXTB010000164.1 GCA_023453725.1 Bacillota bacterium
GTCCTATACTGGATGGCGGGCGAATTTGGGTCAAAATTTACAACCCCGATGGCGGCGAGGCGGAAAAGAGCGGCAACGGCGTACGCATATTCTCCAAGTACCTCAAGGACGCGGGCTATGTCAAAGAGCGCCGGTTTGTGCTTTCTACTCTCGGCGGGGATGTGGATGTGGAGTATTTAAATGAAGAAGGGGATCTGTTAAAGGTGCTCATGGGCAGGACCACATACCGCAGCGTGGAAATTCCCGTCGCCGGGGAAGACCGGCAGGTTGTTGACGAGTGTATGATGTTCAACGGCCAAGAATATCGTGTTACCTGCCTTTCCATCGGCAATCCGCACTGCGTCATTCCTATGGAGGAACTCTCTAAGGAAAAGGTATCTGCACTCGGCCCTTATGTGGAGCATGGGCCGCAGTTCCCCAACCGGATTAACCTGCAGATCATGAAAGTGCTGGACCGGAACAACATACAAATCGAAATTTATGAGCGGGGTGCCGGATATACGCTTGCTTCGGGCAGCAGCAGCTGCGCCGCGGCAAGCGCTGCATATAAGCTGGGGTTGGTAGATTCTGAAATTACCGTGCACATGCCGGGAGGACAGCTTCACATCACCATATTGCCCGATGAATCCGTCTATATGACGGGCAAGGTGCAAAGCGTAGGCGAAATGACGCTTGCGGAAAAATTTATTTTGGAACTGGCGCAGCTGCCATAACGTTGGAAGCAGGAAGCGGCGCAGGCAATTTGCTTGCGCCCTTTTCATACTTTCCAGGGCAGCCTTTTGATAAATAATAGGAAGCTTTAATGTGTTTTTAACAAAAGGTGCTTTTTTAACATGATATAATGGTACAAACAAATTTTGATAAAGAAGGAAATGTATATGAAGAAAACAATCAGCTTAGTGGCACTTTTGCTTTTCGCGCTGATGCTGGCCGGCTGTGGATTTACCAGGCGCACGGTTGAGCGTGCAGCTTCCCGCGTGGATGGGCCGCATACCACCGTCACCGCGGAAGGCGCGGCGGGACAGGGGCCGTATTCGCTGTCTATCAAAGGATTGGTGTTCCTGTCTACGGATGATATAACGCTCACCGTGAAACCTGCGGAAGGCGCGCCGCGCGTGGAAGTGGACTGCGCACAGGCGCTTGTCGACAAGCACGGGCTTAAGGCGGAGATCACAGGCGATACCATCACCGTTCAGGCGGACGGAACGCGTACTTTCCTTACGGATTCCTTCCATGTGACCGTGTATGCGCCCTGCGAATACATCAGGGTGGAAGGGGATTATGAAATCGATGTGGATGCCACGGGCGTTCCCCGTTTTGGGCTGGAAATCGCGGGCGCCGTGGACGGGAAGATCAGCAACCTCGCCGTGGAAAAAACGGTGCTCGTGGTGGACGGCGCGACGAGTCTGGCGCTTTCCGGTACGTCGGATACGCTTTCCTGCAAGCTCAACGGCGCGGGCACTGTTGATGCCAAAGAACTCAGCGCCAAAGAGGCGAAGTTGACCATCAACGGCGCGGGGACCATCAATGCGACCGTAACTGACGCGCTCGATGCGCAGATCAACGGCACCGGCACCATTACCTATTATGGAGATCCCGACGATATCTACCGGCAAGTAAACGGCTTGGGCACAATCCGGGCGGCGGAGTAAGTATGGAAAGCGGGCAGGAATTCCCGTTCTTTGTGTGCAAAGCGGGGGAGGCGGACCTCCCCTTGCTCGCGCGGCTCAACCGCGCGCTGATTGAGGATGAAGGCAGCCGCAATCCCATGATGTTGGAGGAGTTGCAGCAGCGGATGGGCGGGCTGTTAAAAGACGGATGGCAGATTGATCTGTTTTGCCGGGAGTCTGACGTATTAGGTTATGCGCTTTACAGCATTGATCGGGATGATTATGAGGATGCGCCCTTTATCTACCTGCGGCAGTTTCTCATTGCAAGAGAACACCGCAGGCGCGGCTATGGACTTAAGGCGGTAGAATACCTCATTCAGCATGCGTTCCCACCCAAAGCCATCGTATCGCTCGATGTGCTCCATACAAACGAGGCCGGGCGCAGATTTTGGGAAAAAGCAGGCTTTTGCCCTTACTACACCAATCTCAAACGTTGGCCGGGGAAGACAGGGGAGCATCAAAAGAACAGCGATACCGCGCAGTAAACAAGCAACAGCGCCATAACGGTATTGATGACCTTTGCGTGCTGCGTAAACAGCTTTTGAAACACGGAACCGAACGCCGCCCAGACAACCGTGCTGACCATGCAGATGGCGGACATAAACAGAGTGAACAGCGCGAGCACGAACGGCTCCCGGTAATACGGCAAAATATAGGCGGAAGCCACCGTAATGCCGTAGACAATGCCCTTGGGGTTGACAAACTGCAGCGCCACCGCAGCCCAAAACCCTGTGTGGGCGGCATTGCTTTCCACAATGCCGTGGCTCTTATACGTTTTATAGGCAAGGTAGATAATATACACGGCCCCAACCACCAGCATGTAAGGCTTAATTGCGGGAATAACCGTATAAAGCAGCGTGCCCAATAAAAAACTTGCCACCATGACAAGCGCAAACCCGGCTGCTACGCCAAAACAAAACGGCAGGCTCTTTTTTAGCCCCATACGGCTTGCGTTGCCCATGGACATAATGTTGTTTGGCCCCGGCGTGAATGTGCTGAGCATGACATAAGCCAGAAAATTAGGAAAGCTGAACATCGCCCGTTTTCTCCCTGCCCTGATTGTGATATACTATCCAATACAAAATGTGCACCATATCGGATGTGCTGTATATTGTATTATGCGTGCAGTATATTGTCAACGATGGTTTTGGAGGCAGTATGGATGTAACGGGAATGGTGGCGAGCAACCTTAAATCCCTGCGGGAGGAACGCAAGCTCAGCCTGGATGCCGTCGCGAAACTCACCGGCGTATCTAAGAGTATGATCGGACAGATTGAGCGCGGCGAGGTCAACCCCACCATCAGCGTTTTATGGAAAATCGCAAACGGGCTGAAAATTTCATTTTCGGCGCTTTTGGAAAAGCCCGCACAGCAGATGCAGGTCATCAAAGCAGGTGATTTTAGACCCTTGGTGGAATGCGGCGGCGGTTTTATCAACCATCCGCTGTTTCCGTTTGACGAGCGTACGCGCTTTGAAACCTACCGGCTGGAAATTCTCCCCGGCGTGCGTTTTGAATCGGAGCCGCATCTAACCGGCACAGAAGAATATCTCACCGTGTTTACCGGCACCATTCAACTGGTAGTCGATGGAGCGTCCTGTGCGCTCAAACAAGGAGATTCGGTGCGCTTTCAGGCGGATGTCTCCCACAGTTATGAGAATACGGGGGAAGCGCTAGCAGAAGTGTTCCTGGTCATTTATTACGCCAGGTAGCAAAAAAATGTTGCTGGAATGGGACGAAAGAAAGGCAGGGACAAAATGAAACTGACATCGGAAGAATGTGAACGTTCCGCGGTCCTTCACGCGGCGGAACTGATGTGCGCGGCAGCACGCACTGCGCCAAAGACAAAAGGAACCGACCATATAGAAGCCTGCGTGTTGACCGGAGAAGAAAAGGACGCGCTTGCGGATAAAATGGAAGACTTGGCAGGCCCACTCAGCAAGCCGTTTTTTGTCCGGGATGCCGGAAATGTCCGGCAAAGTTTGGCCGTGGTGCTCATTGGAACGCGGCTAGGCGTGCACGGCCTCAATGAGGCGTGCAGGTACTGCGGCTTTACAAACTGTGCCGCATGTACAGACGCGGGCTCCTTGTGCGCTTACGACAACATCGATCTTGGCATTGCGGTGGGTTCCGCGGTTTCCGTGGCAGCAGATCACCGCATTGACAGCCGCGTGATGTTTTCGGTTGGTCGTACCGCGCTGGAACTGGGTATATTAGGAGAAAAGGCGCACAACATCCTTGGCATCCCGCTTTCGGTTTCCGGGAAATCTCCGTTCTTTGACAGGAAGTAGGCAAAGAGAAAAACGGCATCTTCGTGAAGGGAGGCAGCCGCTTCCCTTTGTTTTGTCTATGGGTATTCAATCCATATAAAGGAGGATAGGCCGCAACTGTGCGGCAACTATGGAAAACAAAAATAACGGTATTGAACAATCTCACTGGAAGAAGGTATTCGGGCTGTTTACGGCAGGGCAGGCGCTTAGCCTCATCGGGTCCTCTGCCGTGCAGTTTGCGCTGATATGGTGGCTGGCAACAGAAAGCGGCTCGCCGATTGTGATGTCCATTTCCGGCCTTGCAGCGTTTTTGCCTACGATACTGATTGGCCCTTTTGCGGGCGTATGGGTGGACAGGCTCAAACTTAAGCGCGTCATTATCTACGCGGACGCGTTCATGGGTGTATGCGCGGCGGTGCTGGCCGGGTTATTTTATGTGGGGCAGGGGTCCTACTTGTTGGTATATGCGGCGCTGTTTCTGCGCGGCTTGGGCGGGGCGTTCCATATGCCGGCCGTACAGAAGGCGATCCCCATGATCGCCCCGCAGGATCAGTTGATGCGGGTCAACGGTATCATGCAATTTTTGCAATCCGGCGCGTTTATGCTGGGGCCCGTGATCGGCGCCGCCATGTATGCGACATTGCCGCTTTGGCTCATTCTATTGACGGATATATTGGGGGCGCTCATTGCCTGCATCGCGACAGGCATTATAAAAATTCCCGATCCCCCGCGGGAGCAGCACGAAACGCCGCATATGTGGCGTGAAATGAAAGCGGGCGCAAAAACGCTCTACTCCATGCGGCGCATGTTTATTGTGACGGTGACGTCCATACTCTGCATGGTGGCGTTTATGCCCATGTCCTCGCTGTACCCGCTGATGACCAGCAATTACTTTCAGGGCACAGCCTGGCATGCGGGCATTGTCGAGTTCGTGTTTGCGGCTGGCATGATGGTTGCGGCAGGGCTGGTCAGCGCGCGCGGCGAGGTGAAGGATAAATTCCGCATGATTCACCTTTCGTTGCTGCTGCTGGGTCTGACTTCGTTTTTGTGCGGGCTGCTGCCGCCGGATATGACGTATTTCTGGGCGTTCGCGGTGCTTTGCACATTTATGGGCGCAAGCGGAAACCTCTATAACATTCCGTATATGGCGTATTTACAGCAGAATGTCCCGCCGGAAGAAATGGGGCGGGTGTTCTCACTCATCATGAGCCTTTCCTCGCTTGCGATGCCGCTTGGGCTTCTCATCGCTGGCCCGGTGTCCGAAGCTGAGGGCGTCGGGTTCTGGTTCCTCATTTCCGGCATATTCATGATGGCGGTGACGCTTGTGAGCATGCTTTTAACCGCCGGGATGAAGGAAAAAGCGGCGGAATAACCCCTGTAAGAGCAACGCGGCCCTGCCGGTTTGGCGGGCCGCATCTTTATGCTCATCACAATCCTATAAAGTCCTGTGGGGAAATCTCTTCGCACTCCGCAAACTGAAACATAATCAATAATTATATCATGAGCGCGTGTCCCAAGCGGACATTGCGCTCAATTTTTTATGAAAACAAAAGCCGGAGGCCATACTAAGCATACTGCATTCTGAAAACAGAAATTTGATACGGATGTATAAATTAACGCTTTTCATTTGCATTTAATCTGTTATACTGCTATATGTGGAAAGATTTTGATTTCCGATAAGGAGTAACATATATCATGCGAAAAACAAAAATTGTATGCACCATCGGCCCTGCTTCGGAGGCAAAAGAGACGCTCCGGCAGATGATAATCGCAGGAATGAACGTTGCGCGCCTGAACTTTTCCCATGGCGACCACGCGGAACATAAGGTGCGTGTCGACCGCCTGAAGGAGCTCAGGGAAGAATTGAAAATCCCGCTCGCGATTATGCTCGATACGCGCGGCCCCGAAATCCGGATTGGCCGCTTTAAGAAGGGAAAAATCCAGCTTAACGAGGGCGATACGTTCACGCTGACCACGAAAGAATGTGAGGGCGATGAAAGCATAGCCTATATCAATTATTCCGCTTTGCCCTCCTGCGTCAAGCCGGGCAACAGCATCATGCTCGACGATGGGCTCATTGAACTTTCCGTATTGAGCGCGGATGAAGAAAACATCGTCTGCCGTGTCGTCAATGGTGGGCCGCTCTCCAATAACAAAAGCGTCAACCTTCCGGGGCTGTATATCGATATGCCGTACCTCTCCGAGCGGGACCGTGCGGATATCCTGTTTGCGGTGGAAAACGAACTGGATTATATTGCGCTTTCCTTTGTGCGCACCGCGCAGGACGTTTTGGATGTCAAGCGCTTCCTTGCCCACCACGGCGCGCCGGGCATTGAGCTGATTGCAAAGATCGAAAACCGCTCGGGCATTGAACATATTGATGAAATCATCCGCCTGTCCGCAGGCATCATGGTGGCACGCGGGGATATGGGCGTGGAAATCCCATTTGAGGAACTGCCCCACCTGCAAAAGAAGCTCATTACCAAGTGCTACAGCTCGGGCAAGCGCGTCATCACCGCAACGCAGATGCTTGAGTCCATGGTAAGAAACGCGCGCCCCACGCGCGCGGAGATAACAGACGTCGCCAATGCCATCTATGACGGCACAAGCGCGCTGATGCTTTCCGGCGAGACTGCAAACGGCAAGTATCCCGTGGAAACCATCCGCACAATGGTCAAGATTGCCGAGCGCACCGAGGAGTTTATTGATTATAAAACAAACTTCAACAACTTCCGGCCGGAGCTAGACAAGAGCGTCATCAACGCCATCTCACATGCCACCTGCACCACCGCGCACGATCTGGAGGCTGCGGCAATCGTCACTGTGACGCGTACCGGCTCCACAGCGCGCATGGTGTCCCGCTTCCGTCCGGCTACGCCAATCGTTGCCATTACGCCCAATCCGCGCACCTACCGGCAGCTTGCATTGTCCTGGGGCGTCACGCCGCTGATGAATGATTACAGGGCTTCTAGCCAGGAACTTTTTTTGGACGCCGCCCGAAAGGTGCAGGAGGCAAACCTCGCACACGATGGGGATATTATCGTCATCACCGGTTCCTCGGACCGCGTGGGCGAAATCACAAATACGCTGCAGATTCATGTGCTGGGGACGGCACTTGTGCGCGGCGCAGGCAACGGCCTTGCGCCCATTACCGGGCGCGTATGCGTGGTGACAGATCCCGACGATATCAAGAACTTCCATGATGACGATATTCTCGTCATTGACCGCACCACCAACGCAGTCCTTCATGAAATGCGCCGCGCGCGGGCCGTGGTAACGGAGGAGGATATGGCGGACTCGGGTGCCGCCTCCGCCTGCCTTGCGCTGGATCTCCCGCTGATTGCGGGCGCGGAGGGTGCAACCCAGCTGCTAAAGACCGGGTGCCTTGCCACCATCGATGCAAAGAGCGGCGTTGTCTACAATGGGGACAGCTGCTACTTGGGTGGAAAATAGACAGAGTATCCCCAAAAGGGCGGCGCAGTTGCCGCCCTTTTTTCATATATTTGGGGAAAAATAGGAGAAAACAGGCGGCAATTTGCGGGCCATATTCTTTCTTTTATATAACGTATACAGTATAATAAATGCATATGTGGATACGGCTGGGAAGAGGCCGCATTGGCGTGTTCGCTTGCGATTACGTCTTCCCAATGCTGTGTTATTCCGGAAAAGGATGCGCACCGGGGCCCTGCGGACTTATGGAGCCGAATATTGCGCCGATACGGCATCCGCCGGGCGCCGATAGGGTACGTCAAAGTATGAAAGAGCTTTCTGCCGCGGGCATTGCCCCGTTGTTGCCCGGCGCCGTTACACCGGATTTTTTATGTGTGGAGCGGAGAAGGGGAAACAGCATGCTGTTTCATGAGAAAATTGAACGTCTTATAAGAGAATTGGGGGTATCGCGTACCGAACTTGCCCGGGCTTCGGGTCTGGACGGTTCGCTCATCAGCCGCTTTTGCAGCGGAGCACGCATCCCTTCGCGCTTCAGTCCCCAATTGGATAAGCTTTCTATGGGCGTCGCCACGCTTGCGATGCAGCATGGCAGCCACCATTGTATCTGCGGGCTTTGCGGGGTACCCGAATGCGGGGAGTTCACCACGCTTTCGGATGCCGTAAACGCATGGATCAATGCAGTGGAGTCCGGCCTTAAGCCGCAGCGTGCGCATACGGCCAGGCAGGATGCGTCATGTACCGTACAAAAAGGGACAGACGGTGCATTTGCGGAAAAACTGGATGCGCTCATGCGTATGGGCGGGGTGACCAACACCCAGCTGGCCCGTTATTTGAACGTGGATGCGGCCTTGGTCAGCCGCTTTCGCTCGGGCGTGCGCCGACCGGATCTGAATGAACGGATTGTGGCGAACATCTGCGCGTTTTTTTCTCTGCAGGACTATACGCCCGAGCAGCAAAAGACATTGTTCGATCTTATTTTAACGCCGCCTACTCAGAACCGGGAGGAACTGCTGGACGCGCTGCGCATCTATTTGCAGCCGGGCGGCACAAATGCGGACCGCGCTTATCTGGACGATCTGCTCGGAACGCTCGATACTATGCAGGGCCTGCCGCGGATTGCCGCCCCTGTTCCGGCGGACGCGCACACAATTGTGCCTGCTGCGGGAGAGCTGGAATTCTATCAGGGAAACGGCGGGCTGCGCCAGGCAGTGTCCCGGCTGTTTGAAGCCGCGCTCCAGGCGGGAGACGTCAAGGAATTGCGCCTGTTTTCCGATCTCGACCTGCATTGGATCGTAGAGGATGAGGCGTTTGCCCGCGCATGGCCGGAGCGGCTCAAACAGATCATGGATCAGGGCACGCGCATTTCGGTCATTCTCAGCATGGATACCAACCTGTCCAGCATGCTTCATGCGCTGGAGCGCTGGATTCCGCTGTTTGTAACGGGTAAACTGAACATTTACCTGCTGTCAAGGCCCCTGATGCGCCGGTTCTCCTGTACGCTGTTTCTTGCGGATACGCTGGCGGCGGTCAATTCCTTCTGTGTTACCAATACGGCGCCCTCGGCGCTTCATCTATATACCACAAGGTCTGAGCTGGTGGAGAATTTTCAGCTGCAGTACGATGCGCTTTGCGACTCCGGCTGCGTCTCCGCCCAGGTTTTCAGCGAGGGGATGCAGGCACAGTATCAACGCCGCCTGTCCGCCTTTGAGCGTGCGCCGGGGGATACGGATGTGGTGCTGCATTCGCTTTCCGCCTATACACTGCCCCTGTCTCTGCTTGAACGCATGCTCAGGCGCACGGACATTGCGCAGGATGTGAAAGAGCGCATCATGGTCTACCATCAGCTTGCGGCAAGGCGCGCCGCCAAAAATCTGTCGCTCTACAGCGTATCGGATTATATCTGCCTTGCTGACCTGGCAGAACTCAAAGCGGGGAGGGTGCAGGTGGAGATTCCGTGGCTGGATAATAATGTGCGCATTTATTATACGCCCGTGGAGTATGGGGAGCATATCCGCGTGACGCTGGAGCTTTTAAGAACGTATCCGGGCTACAGCGTGTACCTGATGCCCCAGATGCCCTTTGGCAGCATCAAGCTGATGGTCCGTCAAGGTGTCGGGACACTGATCCGCAGGCTCAATAAGCCCTGCCTGGCCGTAGTGACCACGCATCCCGTATTGAGCAGTTCTCTTTCCAATTACATTGATACGCTCAAACTCAGAAGCATGCGGGTGCATCCGGAGCGCGGGCGGGCATTTCGGATGATGCTCCAATATTTGCAGCTTGCGCAGGAAGACGCATAACGCTCCAATCTCTGGCGAATTTTGGCGTATAGACTGCAAAATCCAAGTTTATTGCACAATTTTTGGGAAACAATTGACAGCCCGGTTTTTTGTATAATAAGATAACGTCAAACAGAAATTTCGTTTTGCGCAAAACAAAAATGCGCTTCTACATATATGCAGGTGTATGGCTTGAATTGACGCACGTCTTGTGGGTAAAAAACAATGCAGACCGGGGAAGAGAGAAAAAGAGAATACCGCGATCAAAAGGCACTGTTTCTTGTTACGGGCGCCGTTCTCATATGTCTGATGGCCTTGCTTGGGATCAGTCTGCTCATCAGCAACCGGCTCAAAAAGGCCACGTATGAGCGCCTGTTAAATGACTCTAATGCAATGGCAAGTTCCATGCAGGCATTTTTAGAGCATCAGGCACAAACGCTCTACGAGCTGGGCGCGCTTGTTTCCTCCATTGAGCCTCCAGGTCAGGGTGAACTGGCTTCCGCCTTTGAAGTGGCGGAGAATTTGGGTGGGTTTTCCGATATCCGGTTTGCGGACAAGTCCGGCACGCTCAAGTATGTGGACAGCGGAAGGGATATCTCGGCTGAGACGTTTTTTCAGGCTGCAAGCCAGGGTGCGCGGACAATTGCTTATTTGCCCTCCATGGCGGATGAGCATTCCCCGGGGTTTGTAATCTGTGTCCCTGTGCAGGCGGGGGGAGAAGTAACCGGCGTCATATATGGCAGCCTTACGCATGAAGTGCTCAGGCAGCAAATTGGAACAAGTACGTTTGGCCACAAGGGCGTCAACACGCTGCTCTCTGCGGATGGGCGCGTCATTTGCTCTACCGGCGATACGTTTTTGCCCGGGGATTATTTTGCGGATACCGTAAAGGCATCTAACAGCGCCGGGGGCAAAGCGTTTGCTAAGCTGCTCGAAGACAGCTTTGGCAAACAGGAAAACGGAACGCTTTCTTTTCTGCTGGGCAAAGAAACATTCTATATGAGCTTTGTGCGGCTTGCGCCGTCCTCTTTTACCATTATCAGCGGCGTTCCGGATTCGGCGGCGGCAAAGCTGGAGAATGTGAGCGCGAAGAGGATGCTGCTTCTTGTGCTGGCACTGCTGGTGGTATTTGCCGGCATGCTCATTTATGTGCTTCATTCCAACCGGTGCCATGTGCTGCAACTGCAGAATGAGAAGGAATTGCTAAAGCGCAGCGAGGAACGCTACCGCTTTTTGGAAAACCTCACCAACGATATTATATTTGAGGTCGATATGACCACGCGGCGCATCACCCTCAACCAGAACTATCACAAGCACTTAAGCTTCCTGCCGAACTTAAAAACGATTGACGATCTGCTACAGTACAACAAACGCATTTATCCCGAGGACCGCCAGGCCATACAGCTTATGGTGGAGAACATAAGCATGGGCGAAGAAAAAGGGGAGGCGCAGTTCCGTATCTACGCGACAGACACCGTGCTTGTCTGGCTGCACGTGCAGTGTTATGCCATGCGGGACGATGCGGGCAACGCCATACGCTTCCTCGGAAAAATTATGAACATTGATAAGCAAAAGCGCGAGTTGCAGCGCCTGCAGGGGCGGGCGGCGCAGGATTCGCTCACCAAGGTGCTAAACCGCGAGACCACGCAGAGCAAGATTGATGAATTCCTCATTTTGCAGCGGAAGAGCGGCCTTGTGAACCGCCACGCGCTGATGGTGGTGGACCTGGACGGCTTCAAGCGCATCAACGATACCTATGGCCACCTGACGGGAGATCATCTTTTAATGGCGCTCGCTGAGGAGATGCGCAAAGTATTTCGCAGTTCGGATATTGTGGGCCGCATGGGCGGGGACGAGTTTGTTGCGTTCCTGAAAGACATTGGCGATGACGCCCACGCGTTCCTGAAAGGGGACGAACTGTGCACAACCGTGCGCGCGCTTTCCGGGCAGTTCCACAACGGGCTTCAGGTGACATGCAGCATTGGCATATGCCCATGCTCGGGGACGGATATTACCTCGTTTGACGAGCTATACCAAAAGGCGGATTCGGCGTTGTACCTGGCCAAGAGCAGAGGCAAGAACCAGTGTATGGCGTATAACGGCGCATGCAGCGCTTAAAAAAGGCACCGGCCGCAACGGATTGACGGCATGCGTTCTCCACTCTATACTCGAATAGTGAGAGGGGGAGCGGTGTCATGGGGAAATTTCTAATGCAAAAAGTGCCGACCGGCATCAAATTTGTGTTAAAGGCAGGCAACGGGGAGACCATTGCCGTAAGCGAAATGTACTCTACCGAAGCGGCTTGCAGGAATGGCATTGAAAGTGTACGGGCAAATGCCGCCGCCGCGCGGATGGAAGACCAGACTGTGCCCGGGTATGAGGTGCTGCGGAACCCGAAGTTTGAACTGTATATTGACAGAGCGGGGGAATACCGTTTTCGCCTCAATGCGAAGAACGGCCAGAACATTGCCGCCAGCCAGGGATACCGTGCAAAGGCGTCCTGCCTCAACGGCATTGAGAGCGTACGCAAAAACGCGCCGGACGCGCCTGTTGTAACCGTAGAATAAGAAATACGCTGCAGGACCACTACGTCCTGCGGCGCTTTTATGCCCGCAAATCGCGTTTGCTTCATTGCGCGGCGGGGTATCATAAACGAATACAAGGCGAAGAAAGAGAGCAGGAACGATGGCTACTATTTATTTGGCGGGCGGCTGCTTCTGGGGCGCGGAAAAATACCTGCGCGCCATACAGGGCGTTACCACAACCGAAGTCGGCTATGCGAACGGGAAAACAGAAAACCCCACCTATGAGGATGTCTGCCGAAAAGATACCGGCCATGCCGAAACCGTAAAGGTGGAATACGACCCCGACAGATTGCCGCTGGGTTTTTTGCTTGAACTCTATTATGAGGCGATCGACCCGCTTTCCCTCAACCGGCAGGGAGGCGACGTGGGCACGCAATACCGTACGGGTATTTACTATGTGGCGGAAGCCGACCGCGCGGTCATAGAACGTTCGCTCAATGGCCTTGAAACCCGGCTCAAAAAGAAGCCCGCCATTGAATACGGCCCGCTTGAAAACTTCTATACGGCGGAGGAGTACCACCAGGCATATTTGGATAAGCACCCCGGCGGCTACTGCCACATCGGTATGAGTAAAATAAAAATGGCGGCCCAGGCTAAGGTAAACCCCGCAGAGTATCCGCCGATCCCGCAGGAGACGCTTAAGGAAACACTTTCGGAGCTTTCTTATGAGGTCACGCAGCATGCGGCGACGGAGCAGCCCTTTCAGAACGAGCACTGGGATGATTTCAGGCTTGGCATCTATGTGGATATCACATCGGGAGAGCCACTGTTTGCCTCCACCGATAAATTCGAAAGCGGCTGCGGATGGCCGAGCTTCTCCAGGCCGATTGATCCGTTTGTGGTAAAAGAGCTTGCGGACAATTCATTTGGCATGCGCCGCACGGAGATCAGGAGCCGGGTGGGCGACGCGCACCTTGGGCATGTGTTCAATGACGGACCCCGCGAGCAGGGCGGCCTGCGGTACTGCATCAACAGCGCGGCGCTGCGCTTTGTGCCAAAAGCGGATATGGAACGCGAAGGATACGGCTATTTGATGCCTCTTTTAGAAGGCCGAGGCTAAAAATCCAACCGATTCCACATTTATGTCTAAATTGTGAAAAAGTAATTGACATGTATATGTTCGTATACTATACTATGGGTACTTAATGGAGCAATCTATTAAGCGTCTGTGATAAAGGCAAAGCCGGTGAAAGCCGGTGACGCAAAGCTAAAGGGCCTACCGGTCGTGTTCTTGACCTAGGGCAGCCAGTTGCCGCATCAATCATGCAATGTGCCTTTTGGCATATGTTGGATGTTTGGCAGCTGACCCTTCGGGTTGGCTGCTTTTGTTTTACATAAAGTTGGCGTTTGCGCCAACGGGCCTGTCTTTTTCAGCGGCAGTCAACTTTACTGGGCCGCAATGGAAGGGAGCTGAACGCCGGTGTTGGTTGTGGTGGCGGTTGCGCTGTCGGTTTTGATGGCGTTTGGCGCTTTGGCCATAGACGGCAGCCTGTTGTATCTGGAAAGCTCCAGATTACAGACAGCGCTTGATGCGGGCGTGCTTGCGGGGGCTTCCATGCTGCCGGATACAACGGCTGCAAAGCGCGAGGCGGAATACTACATTGAACAAAACGGGTTCTCTTCGGATCAGGTGACAATCTCGTTTGAAAACCAGAATATGGTGATTACTGCGGTGGGCAGGGAAGACGTACAGGCAGGCTTCTCCGCGGTGATGGGCAAAGAAACAAGCGCCGTATCCACCAGCGCAAGCGCCGAAAAATATAAGGCGAACAACCTGTGGCCCCACGATTATCTGCTCTTTAGCGGAGACCCCAATTATACGTTTACCATGGGCGGCAATTTTGACATTGGGGGCAGCATTCATTCGAACGGCTCGCTGTACGCTAGCCCCGGGTGGGGCAGGATTGCCGGCGCGGCAGAAGCGTGTAATGAGGTCTATATCAATAAATGGACCATGACTGCAGGCTCCCAGATGCCTGGGGCGCCGTATATTGAAATGCCGGATTTTACGGCGGTGGAAAACCAGACGCGCCCCACGAAACCAGCACTCCCAGCACGGCCGGGAACATACGTGAACCTGGGCTCGGGCAACCTTCCCTGGAACGCATACCAGACGTTTTCCAGCTATACGGTCATGACGGGGAATACCACCATCAACTGTACGGAGGCTGCCATCAACAATACCATGCATTGCATGGGCAGTCTTAATATTTCCGGTAAGGCCGTGCTCAACAGCGGCAATACGCTCTATGTGGATGGAAACCTCACAATAGGCAACCGGGCAATTTTAAACGGCAACATATATGTCAACGGGGATCTTAAAATCTCCGGCGGCGCGCCGGTTTGCACACTCAACGGCAATTTGTTTGTCACGGGCACCATTACATTCGGCGGCAGCTACGCTGGAACAGGCACGATTTATTCGGGAAAAGACATTTCCTTTGGCGGCGGTTCCGTCACACATGACGGGACGGTGTTCGCAGAGGGAAAACTCAATATGGGCAACAGCTTTACCGGTACGGGCAACGTGTTTGCCGGGTCTGATATTACGTTTAACGGTGGCGGCATGCAAATGCGCCAGACAGACACTGTCTGTGTCTATTCGAAAAGCGGCAATATCTATATGGTGACGGGGGATACGAGGGTATCCGGCGTAGTATACGCGCCCAAGGGAAGCATCACAATGAGAGGGAATAATACCCAATTCTACGGCAGCCTGATCGGATATCAGCTGACCGGAATACCTGACACCCTTGTGGCGCGTGCGCCGGATGAACTGCCGGAAATATTTGGACCAAATGAAGAAAAAGTTCGCTTAATTCGCTAAAGTCCGCGCGATTTGTAACGATATAGTGAATTAGAACAAAAAATGGCGGTTTCTTAAGCAAACTGCCCCATATCAAAGGTAAGTGTACAAGTTTTAGCAAACCTGCCGAAAGGCAGCGACGCAAAGCTAAAGGGCCTAAGGGCGTAAGCCTATGGCAGCCAGTTGCCGCTTTTCCATGGTTCTGTGGCTGGATTTCGTCTGCCGCGGAGCATAAGAACTGTTTTGGCAACTGCAGTATATTGTGGTTGCCATTTTCTTTTCTTTCGGTTCCAATGGAACGCGCCGCAAGCGGCGTACCAATTTAAAAATACAATCCGTAACGATGGAGAGGGGTGATAGCAGGGTGCGCGCGGACGCATGCGCATCAAGGGGTAACTTCAGTTTTGCGGGTTCAGCGCCCTCCCGGCCTCCCACACGGGCGGACGCAACACACGGCCCGCAACCGATGCAAGGCGCCGGCATTTGCCTTTTTGCGCCGGGTGATATGGCCTACGTACACAGTAAGCCGCGCCGCTAAACATATTGGGCGGCAAAACGTGAGCCCCCGGAGATCCGGGACAAGCAAAAAGAGTACTACAAAAGTCATCTTCCCGATAATGGCAAGACAGTCGAAAGGCTGTTACGCAAAGCTACAGGGTCTAAAGGCGGATCATCCGCCCATGACAGCCAGTTGCCGAATGAAGCCGCGCTTTTGTTTGCGCCTTTCATCCTTCTCTAAAAAACGGATGCAGCGCGAAACGAACAGCCGCTATTCGGTGACCCGAATGGTCGGCTTTTCTTTGCAAAAGCAAAGGAAAAGCTTCTTAGGCAAAACCAACAAGGAGGTCCAATATGGCGATACCCGTATTTGCATTGATCGGCGGACTGATGGCGCTCCCCGCAAGGGCGCTTGCCAAAAAACTCGTCCGCGACCGCCAAGGGGAACCCTGCGAGAGCCGCATGTTATGCGGAATGTACTCCGCAGAGGCATGGGTAGCCGTCAGTATATTGGGCTGGGCGCTCATCGCCGCCGCAAACCAAACGGCGGGGATGGTTCGGTTGATCCAATTCGTTTGCGTGTTTGAGATTATGCTGTGCCTGAGTGCGGTGGATGTCGTAACCCGCCGTATTCCAAATGAACTCCTCGCAGCCTTGCTGCTCGTGTTTGTCATAGGCACGGCAGCCGAGGGGGGCACAGCGGGAACAACGCTTACAAGCAAACTGTTGGGCGCGCTCATTGCGTCCGTCGTGTTCATACTCCCATCCAAGATGGGAATGAACATCGGTTGGGGGGACATCAAGTATGCAACGGTAATCGGGCTGGGCGTTGGCTTGGCAGGGTTTTTACAGGTGACGGCTGTTATGGCGCTTGCGTTAGGGGCGTATGCTGTCTACCTTTATCTCGCCCGTCGGGGTACCGTCAAATCCTTTGCGGCTATGGGTCCTTACCTCTCTCTTGGCGTGATGAGCACGTTGGTGTTTCCAGTGTTGCAAACGGTCCTATTGAAGACATGAATATTTTAGAGAAGGAGCAAACCCATGAAAAAGTTCATCGAAATCCTCAAAGATGAAAACGGCCAGGGCATGGTGGAGTATGGCCTTATCCTCGGTTTGATCGCTGTTGCGGCCATCGCAGTGCTCATTACACTTGGCCCCAAGGTCACACAGATCTTTGATAATGCGGAAACGCAGATCGACAAGGTTCCCGGCGTAACGCCGTAACAGGGGAACAAAGTTCGCACATTGCACCCCTCTGCCGCCCGTAATTCATTGCGGGCGGCAGGTTTCCCTTCAAGCAAAAAGGAGCGCCCATGAAACAGGCAGCAATCAAAAGAGCACGCCGCGAACGCGGACAATCTTTGGTGGAAACAGCCATCACGCTTCCGCTTCTGCTGCTGATGCTCATGGGCATTATGGAAATGGGCTGGTATTTCTATAACCAGATGAGCGTGGAAAACGGCAGCCGGGAGGGCGCGCGCTACGCCATTGTCCATGCAAAAGACGCTACGCTTGCTTCCGACGTCAAAGATCTGGTTCAGGGCATGGTTTTTGGCCCGGGCACGGTTTCGGTCACGCTTACACAGGCCGGCAGCGATATTCGCGTTACCGTCAGCAAAGCGGTGCCCACCCTAACGCCGATTGCAGCTCTTTTTACAGAAGGGCAGACATTCTTACTCTCAGCACAGACAACCATGAAGGTTTGATGAATTCCAATCAGTTTTTTAGCAAGTCGAAGATAACGGCTTTTTGCCGTGGGGGGGCGCATGAAGAAAATTTACATCATAGCCGTATTCGTGGCATTGCTGACCGGCGTTGCGGTGTATTTGTATGCCACGCATCTCGAACAGCGGGCGACCGTCGTCGTCAATACGGGTACTGTGGTGGTTTCGGCATTCCCAATAGAAGAAAACACAAAAATCACATCGGATATGGTAACGCTCAGGACCACGGCCGTGGAATGGATCGCGCCTGATGCTGCGACGCGCATTGAGGACGTCGTGGGCAAAATGAGCAGGTACCGCATTCCTGCCGGGCAGCAGATTGTGACGAGCAGCGTCGCAGAGGGCGATACCAGCGTTGGCGGCAAGCTTTCTTATGTGGTAAAGCCCGGCATGCGCGCCGTGACGTTCGCAAGCGATGAGCTTTCCGGCGTGGGGTTTTATCTGAATAAAAACGATCATGTGGATATTATGGCCACAACCGTAGCGACAAAAGAGGATGAACAGACAGCCGCCATTACAGAAATTCCTGCGGTAGAGATGCTCTTAGAAAACGTGCTGATCTTGGAAGTGGCTTCCCGGCCGCAAACAGAGACACAGACAGAAGAGAACTACAACTATACCTACGCGTCCATTACGGTGGAACTCTCACCGGAGGACGCCATGAAGCTCTACCTGGCCACAAAAACCCAGACGACATACCTCCTGCTGCGCGGCGCGGAGGATCAGGATAAGGTGTCCCCGCCGGTGTATGTGCATCCGGTGTACGAATACAAGGATGTCGCGTAGGAGGCCCATATGGAGCAGTTACGGGTATTTGTCATTAGCAGTGATAAGGATGCGCGTTACCGCGTGAAGGGAATTTTAAACGCGGAGGATATCGTCATCATCGGCTATGGGGATCTTGCGCCCTCCTGTGTGCAGAAGGCACAGGGGTTGCAGCCGGACGTCGCGCTTATTCTGTATGAAAACGCGGCGGCTCTTGATATTGCGCAGCGCATTTACCAGAGCGTTCCCCGATGTGCGTTAATGCTATTAACCCAGGAGCTTTCCATGCCGCTTACGCGCGAGGCATTGAAAAGCGGCATTCGATTGGTGGCCTCCTACGAAGACGGGGAGAGTGCAATTGTAGACGCCGTGCGCCGCGCGGGCGCGCTTGAGCAGGTACGCGCGGGTCTTGCGGGCAATGTGCCTGTACAGAAAACGCAGGTCATCAGCGTGTACTCCGGCAAAGGGGGCACGGGCAAAACCACGCTTGCCGTCAACCTTGCCGCGGCTTTAGCAAAAGCGGGACGCAAGACCGCCATTGTTGACCTGTCGTTGGAATATGCAAACGTCGCGCTGTATCTTGATATGCAGCCCAAGGACACCATAGCGGAGCTTGCGCAGGAGCGCGGCAGCCTTACCATGGATGTGCTGCGGGGGTTTGCCGTACAGCATTACAGCGGGCTGAGCGTGCTGGCAGGCCCAAATACGCCAGAAAGCGGGGAGTATGTGGAAGCCAGGCATGTGGAAAGCGTGCTCTCCGTCATGCGCCCGTTCTTTGATTGCATATTTCTCGATCTTCCTAGCAACTTTGCGGATACCACAATTACCGCCATGGAAAATTCCAACAAGGTGCTTGTGGTGCTTCAGCCGGACATCGCTTCCATTAAGGCGGCGCACACCGCGCAGGCCGTGCTTTCGTCCCTGCAGCTTCAGGAAAAAATTCGGTATGTTTACAACAAGGACGCAAAGGCCTTTCTTTCACTAAAAGACGCGCAGAAGGTGCTGGGTACTTTGCCCTCTTATGTGCTCCCACGCGATGATAAAACGGCGGACAGGTGCCAGTGTATCGGCCGCCCGGTGGTGCTCGAAGAACCGCGCACGCCACTGGGCAGAAAGCTCATACAGCTTGCCTCGGAGGTGATCCGGTGAGCCTAAGCAGCCGATTGAACAAGCCTGCGGAGGATGCCCCGCAGGAAGAACGGGCGGCAGCGTCCGCGGCTGCGGAAGAAACAAAGCAGGAGCAGTACCTGCTGATTATCGACCGTGTGCGCGCCGCGGTCATTGACCGGCTGCGCGGCGGCAACGTGGAGCCGGAACCGGCACAGGTGCAAAGCGTCATTGACGATGTGCTCTCAGAATACGCGGACAGCATTACGCGCGTGGAGCGCGCACGGCTTTCCGGCGTACTGTTTAACGAAGTCATGGGCCTTGGGCCGCTTGAAGTGCTTTTAAACGATCCGAGCATATCCGAGATTATGGTCAATGGCCCCAAACAGGTGTTTGTGGAGCAAAGCGGCAAAATCAAGCTATCGGACGTCCGCTTCCGGGATGAGGAAGCCGTCATGCAGGTCATTGAAAAAATTGTCTCCGCCATCGGCCGCCATGTGGATGAGGCCAGCCCCATGGTGGATGCGCGCTTGAAGGACGGTTCCCGCGTCAACGTGATCATTCCGCCGCTCTCTTTGGTGGGGCCGGTCATCACAATCCGCAAATTTTCCAAGACGCCGTTTACCGTACATGATCTGATTAACTTCGGCTCGTTTACGCCGCGCATGGCAAGCTTTTTGGAGGCCTGCGTCAAAGGCAACCTCAACATGATGGTGGCTGGCGGTACGGGCAGCGGTAAAACTACACTGTTAAACGTACTTTCCGCGTTCATCCCGCCGGATCAGCGCATCGTCACAATAGAGGACGCGGCAGAACTGCAATTAAAACAGCAGCATGTCATCACATTGGAAAGCCGCCCGGCCAACCTGGAGGGTAAGGGCGAAATCGCCATCCGCGAGCTTGTGAAAAACACGCTGCGTATGCGGCCGGACCGCATTATTGTAGGCGAGGTTCGTTCAGGCGAGGCTCTCGATATGCTCCAGGCCATGAACACGGGGCACGACGGTTCGCTTACCACCGGCCACGCCAATTCTCCGCGGGATATGATCTCCCGTATTGAGACCATGGTCATGATGGCTGGGGTGGATATGCCGCTTTACGCCATCAGAAGCCAGATTGCCTCCGCAATTGACGTCATTGTCCAGCAAAGCCGCCTTAGGGACGGCTCCCGCCGTGTCACCAGCATTACCGAAATTACCGGCATGGAGGGCGATATTGTCAGCATGCAGGATCTATTCGTGTTTGAGACCGACGGTTCCACGGACGGACAGGGGCGTTTCAACGGGCGGTTTAGAAGCACAGGGGTGTACCCAAAATGCGTATCCAAAATACGCAGCAACGGTATCCCGGTGTATGACGAGTGGTTCCAGTAAACAAGCAGTAAAAGTGGGGGAGGAGGGGACAGCTTGCAGCGTATTTTATTGGCGCTTTGCGTGGCGGGGCTCGTATTCACAGTCTGCGTCATACTGCTTCGTAGGGCATACCGGGATCAGCTCAAAAACGATGAGCGCATTGCTAAGCTGTTCGGGGAAAAATCACTTCCCGCCCGCGAACGTCTGCGCAAGGAGAAAAAGCCCGCAATCCGCATCTCCACCGTGCTGGTCGATCAGCTGGCAAGTGCCGGCGTACCCATGCGGGCGGAAGAGTTTTTGCTCATCTGGATCGTACTTTCCTTTATCCCGGCAGCCATTTCCGCGCTGATGGAAGCACACGCGTTTGTTTCCATAACGCTTACCGTCATCGGGCTGGCGCTGCCCCCCTTCTATGTGCGCCAAAGCCGCCATAAACGTCTGCTTGCCTTTGAAAAGCAATTGCCTGAGGCCATTACCACAGTCAGCAATTGTTTAAAAAGCGGCCTCACGTTTCAACAGGGCATGCAGACTGTGGCGGAGCAAATGGGGGAACCCGTCTCAAAAGAATTTGGCCGGGTGATGCGGGAGCTTCAATTGGGCAGCACCACAGAGCGGGCGCTATATAATCTGGCGCGCCGTGTGCCAAGCCAGGATGTCAAACTGCTGGTGACGGCAATTTTGATTTCCCAGCAGGTCGGCGGCAACCTTTCCGCGGTGCTCGACAACATCGCCCAGACGGTGACGGACCGCATCCGCGTCAAGCAGGAAGTGCGTACCATTACATCTACCGGCCGTATTTCAGGCATGATCATAGGGCTGCTGCCCGTCATACTCGCCATGCTTTTGATGCTGATGAATCCAAAGTACATGGAACTTCTGTTCCAGCGGCAAGAAGGACAAATCATGCTGATTGTTGCCGCAGTGATGGAGGCAATTGGGTACATGCTCATACGCAAAATCGTATCGGTCAAATATTAGTGCCTGGAGCAAGCATTCAAAAGAAGGGGGAACGGCATGCAGTTTTTAGTCATCACCAGCGCGGCGTTTGCGTTTGTACTCGTGCTGCTGCTGTTCAGCCGCCCCCGCAGAGTATTGGGCGCAAA
>JAEXTB010000186.1 GCA_023453725.1 Bacillota bacterium
GCCGGTGATCGTGAGCGAAAACTATGAAAATGTGGACGGCCGCGCCGCCTACGCTTCCGAGGCGAAAGGGCTGTCCCTTGGCCTTGCGCAGTGGAACGAGCGCGGACGGGTGGACGCCTCCGCAAAAGTATGGCGCTATACGGGAGAGAAATGGTCCCGCCAGAGCGAGGAGCTGCCGCTCCACCGCGTGCTGGACCTTGCCATACTGGTTGCGCGCGGCGCGCAGTATTTCCGGGAGGAGAGCTACCGCCACAAAAAGCTCTATGATCCGGAGCACACCCAGATCGACCGCATCGGCCTGCAGGGCGACGCCATGACCGTATCCGTCTGCACGGACAACGAACACATCGACGAGGACATTGAATTGTTATACAGCGCCCTTGCCAAGGACGGCGAGCTGTTGGGTGAACGCTTCCAGACGCTTGCGCGGATTTTAGGCGAGATGGGGTATCACGGGTAAGCAAAGAGATACTGTAAAAAGGACAGCGTTGGCTGTCCTTTTTGATTTGGACATATCGGGGGCTCCGGCTCTATCCAGAATGTCAAAAATCTGCTTGAGGCTTTCAAGGTATCGGCGCTTTCAGCACCGACGACTATTTTTTTGCTTTGGAGAAACTACGTTTCCCCAAAGCCCTTCCTTAAGAGCATCGGTAGTTAGGGGGCGCGGGGGGCGAAGCCCTCCCGCTATTAAATAAAATAACCTATCGTCGCTACCGCAGGTGGCGATACTTTGTGAACATGCAAGGTATGTGTATATCCTTTTTGATACAGACCTACTTGGCATCCAACGCCTCATTATGTCAATTTATACCCCGCATCCTCCAGCGTGCTTAAAATTTCAAACACATGCCGCCTGTCGCGGGTTTCAAGCTCAATTTCCACGGCGCTCTCCGTCACGTTCATATCGGCCGCCATGCGGTCATGCTGTATGGCGACGATATTCGCCCCGGTGGTCGCAATAATGGAAAGAAGCTTGACCAACTGGCCGGGCTTATCCGAGATTGTGGTACGGATGAGCGTCTTGCGTCCGGTACGGATCAGACCCTTGTCAATAATACGCGCGACCATTGTCACATCGATATTGCCGCCCGAAAGCAGCGCGACGGTTGGCCGGTCGCACAACGTCTGAACCCGTCCTGCCAGCATGGCGGCCACGCCCGCAGCGCCCGCCCCTTCGCTGACGATTTTGCACTTTTCCATCAGGTAGAGTATCGCGCGGGCAATGTCGTCCTCATCTACGGCAACGATATCATCAAGATAATCCCGGCAAAGCGGATAGGTAATATCCCCGGGGGTTTTTACCGCGATGCCGTCCGCAATGGTATTGGACGATGCAAGCGTGACAATCCGCCCGGCGTCCACCGAGGCGCGCATGGAGGCCGCGTTCTTGGGTTCCACGCCGATCACGCGTACAGTGGGATCAACCGCCTTTGCCGCAATGGCAACGCCCGCCGCGAGGCCGCCGCCGCCCAAGGGCACCAGTATCTGCCCGACATTGGGGAGATCCTCTACAATTTCAAGGCCCAGCGTGCCCTGGCCCGCAATGACGCGCTCATCATTAAACGGGTGGATAAATGTCGCGCCGGTCTGCTCCACCAGCTTTAACGCGTGGCAGCAGGCATCGTCATACGTATTGCCGTATAGCACCACTTTTGCGCCATATTGCTCGGTAGCCGTAATTTTAGAAAGCGGCGCGCCGGTGGGCATGACAATTGTACAGACCAGCCCCAGCGCGTTCGCCGCCCGGGCGACCCCCTGCGCGTGGTTCCCGGCGGACGCGGCTAACACCCCCGCACGTTTTTGTTCCTCTGTTAACTGCAGCATGCAGTTGAATGCGCCGCGCACCTTGAATGCGCCCGTATATTGCAGGTTCTCAAGCTTGACATGGAGCTCCCCGCCGAGCGGCAGCGCAACCTGGGCGATATCCGTCCGGCGGATATAGGGTGTAATGCGTTCTTTCGCCAACCGCACATCATTGAGCGTGATGGACATAGCCTACCCTCCGATTGAAAGATTTTGTACCTGTATCATACCGCGCAGGCAGGCATACGTGCAAGGGCGCGCTGGGCCTCCTTGCTGCCCGGCGGAACGAATATATCATGTGCCCAAAGTCAGCATCGAATGGTACATAAATTTTCCTGCGAAAACCATTGACAGAAAGAGCATATTGTATATAATGTACATATACAATTTAGAAACGGGGCTGCGCATGCGTATCCTGATCAGCAACACGGGCGATACGCCCATTTATGAGCAGATTGTCTCACAAATTAAGGCGGCAATCCTTTCGGGAGAGCTGCTTCCGGGAGACCCGCTGCCCTCCATGCGTCTTCTGGCAAAGGAACTGCGCATCAGCGTCATTACCACAAAACGGGCGTATGAAGAGCTGGAGCGGGAGGGTTTCATTGTATCCATGACCGGCAAAGGCAGCTTTGTCAAAGAGAGCAACGCGCAATTAATGCGAGAAGAGCTGTTGCGGCGTTTGGAGCAGGGCATCGTTGCGCTTTTGCCGCTTGCGCGGCAATGCTCGCTTACCATAAATGAATTGCAGGAAATGCTTTCGCTTTTATACGAGGAGGACCAACATGCAACCGATACTGGAGATTGAAGGGCTAAGTAAGCGCTACAAGGATTTTTCACTGGACAATGTCTCGTTTTCACTTCCGGCTGGATGCATTATGGGCTTTATCGGGGAGAACGGGGCGGGAAAGTCCACCACCATCAAGCTCATTTTGGGCCTGATCCAAAAAGACGCGGGCCGCGTGCGCCTGTTTGGAAAAGAAGGCTATCTTGACGAGAAAGCGGCGTTTGAGCAGATCGGCGTTGTACTGGATGAAACGGGGCTCCATGACACGCTGACCATCAAAGACTGCAACGCCATCCTTTCCAGGCTGTACCGTACCTGGAAGCCGGACGCTTTCCGGGAATACTGCGCGCGCTTTTCGCTCCCCGAAAAGAAGCAGCTCAAAGAGTTTTCCAGCGGCATGAAGCGCAAGCTTTCTATCGCCACCGCGCTGTCTCACGACAGCCGACTGCTGCTGCTTGATGAAGCGACCAGCGGCCTGGACCCTATTGTGCGCGATGAACTGCTCGATGTGTTTTTAGAGTTCATTGAGGATGAGCGGCACGCCATACTGCTTTCCTCCCACATACTCAGCGACCTTGAGAAGGCGTGCGATTACATCGCGTTTTTGCACAAAGGGCGGCTGCTGTTTTGTGAGCAAAAAGATCTGCTGCTGGAACGGTACTGCGTTTTGAAATGCGATGAAGCGCAGCTTAGGCAAGTCGACCCCACGCGCATCCACGGCATACGGCGCAACAAGTTTGGGGCGGAGGCCCTTGTGGAGCGGGCCGCAGCGCCCAGAGGCTCCCTTACCGACGCGGCGGGGATAGAGGACATCATGCTGTTTTTATCCAGGGGGGAAAAGCAATGAAAGGTTTGCTGTTAAAGGATCTGATCAATTTAAAAAGCACGGCGCGGCTGTTTCTGGCGTTCCTTGCCATATTCGCGGTGCTGATCCTATCCACGGGGGAGTTGGGCAGCTATTCGTTAAGCATCGTCGTGCTTTCTGCCATGCTGCCGTTTACCACCGTGGCGCTTGATGAGCGTGCCAAATGGGACCGCACCGCGCTTTGCGCGCCCGTAAAACGCAGCACGCTTGTACTGTCCAAATATGTCCTGGGCCTTGTTCTTCTTGGCATTGCGCTGTTTGCGGGGCTTCTGCTGGGTTTACTTGGCGGGCAGGGACTAAGCTTACTCTTAAAGCAGCTCTTTCTTATTGGACTATCCGGCGCGTTGATTCTTTGCGTCATGCTGCCGCTGATGTTCCGGTTTGGGGCCGAGAAAGGCCGCATTGTGCTCATGCTGATTATGGCCGCGGCGTTTGCCGCCTCGTTCCTGTTCAACGGGCCGGACGTAGCGCTGCCCACCAAGGATGCTTTGATGGACTACGCACTTATACTCATCGCATCCGTTCTTGCGGCGCTTGTACTTTCCGCAATGTGGTCCATGGGCATTTACAGGAAAAAAGAATTTTCCTGAAGCGGGCATTTGAAACACAAAACAGGGACGTTTCCGTTCGGAAACGTCCCTGTTTGTCAAAAAGCCGGAGATTACGTTATGGCTCTGCCCCATAGCTTAGGGCTGTAACAGCCCTAAGAACCCATTTCGCAAATGCCCCAGGATGGAACATTTGCAGAGCAATGCAGTCTGGGACGTTTCTGTTTGGAAACGTCCTTTTCCCTTATCGCACCGCTATACCAGCTCTGCAAGCCGCTCCACCGCCACGAATATGTTGGAGATTTCGTACCATGTCGCAAAATCCACCACGCCGGTTACGGGAAGATTGAATACGGACTGGAATGTTTCCACCGCCCGTTGCGTCTGCTCCCCAAAAGCCCCGTCCACGCGCATTTTATTGATGGCCGGGTAATTATCGGAAATAGCGTTGAGCTGCTCCTGAATGGTGCGCACGGCGGGGCCGGTGGAGCCAAGCCTCAACGGCTGACCGGGATAGGACTGCGGCACACCGGATACGCGCTCTGCCTGCTGCAGAAAAACATTGGAGCCGTAATAATAGCGTAATATGGTAAGCGCGTCATTCCCTTGTTCCCCCAACGTCTTTGACCCCCACTGGGAAAGCCAGCGCGGGCACTGCACCCTGGAGCCGTCGCAGTACTGCGTAAAAAGCGGCTGCCGGATTCCGGGGCGTGTGACATAGGTGGTAAAGAGTTCGTCAACGATCACCGAGATGCTGTCATAAATATTCCGGCCATATGAAAACGCCTGGTCGTACGCAGTGGAATTGGTGATGGTAAAATTATAGCCCTTGCCGCGATACCATTCCGTATACACACGGTTGAGCGTAAAAGAAAGTATAACCAGTACATTCGCGCGTATGGTCTGTGCGGGCCAGGTGGAATAAATTTCGCAGCTGGCCACGTTTTTGATATAATCCTTGAATGGAATCCAGACATTCTGAGCGTCGGAGTCCGGCGCCCCCAAATGGACAACGATAAATTCGGGTATGACGGGGTTGGGCAGCACTACAAGGCCCTGCCCTTCGGGCAGCGGTTTGACTTCTTCCTCCGGTATTTTGGGCGGAAATACGCCGTAGAGCGTATGTTCCTCTATAAAGATATCTTCCACGGGCCGCCTGTATACGATGCTGGGGCGTAGCGTAATGGCCTGAAACGCCGTACTGACCGGCAAAATCTGTATGCCCTCCACGCGCACGGGCTGAAAGCCTTCTACATTCACGTAGCAGTCATATTCCGCGTAGGGACGCGGGTTATCCGGCGCAAGCGAGTAGGGAAGCGGCGGCGTATTGAGTTCAATGACCGGCGTACGGCCGGAGCTGTCTGTGGAAAGTTCTATAATTGGCGTCGCTTCGCCCCGGTTTGTAAGGAGCACCTGCGCGTTGGGTACAGGGTCTCCGGCATCCGCCACCACCACCTGAAGTTGCAGGAAGCCTGTCGTAGCCATTTCTACGGCCTCATTCACCATCTCCATATACTTTCACCTCCCGTTATCCTATGCAATCACATGGCTCGAGTATGAGCGTATCCGCACATTTTGTCCGTCCGCGCCTGAAAACGGGCATTCCGCCGTAAAACCTATGCATATAGATGAAACGGGTAAGCGAATACGGGCAGCGTTTCCGCACCGTCCGCATGCGCTTTTGCCGCTTCTTTTTGATAGGAAGCGTCATAGAATATACATAATAGCATGCTTCCAAGCAGCGCTTGCCGGAAGGAACGAGGGAGGCCGCAATGTTTACTCGCCCATCGATTTCAAGTTCTTCCCTAAGGCCTCCATCCGCCCCTCCTCCCGCAGGGGTGCCCCAATACTGCCCTGCCCTAAGCAGTACAGGAGCAGAATATATCACGCAGCACTTACGGCTCTATACCTACATATGGATGAAAACGGGCCATTCTTTCTGGGCGTATCCCCTTGCCGTTATCGATGACCGGCTCATTTCCTACGCGTGGGACGGCGAACAGTGGAACCTCGTAGAAATAGAGCTTGCAGCGATTGATAGCATCTATTAGGGGGCAGCTATGTTACAAGCTAACCTTCCCGGCATACCTGCAAATATCGAAGCCTTTATCGGGCAGGGTCAGCCAAATGAACCGATTGAGGTGATTGTTAAATTTACCGGCGATATTATGCAAGTTGCGGCGGCTGTCAACGGCATGGCGGAGTTGTTAAGTGACAACTATGCAATCGTGACGCTCCCGCTCGCACAGCTTATTCCGCTATATAGTTTTCCTGAAATTGAGTACGTTGAGCTGCCCAAGACGCTGACCTTCGTATTGAGCCGCAGCCTTAGCCATGCCTGCATTACGTATGTGCAAAGTGACTTTGGCTTCGGCCTGAAAGGAGGGGGGGTGCTCATCGGCATCATTGATTCGGGAATTGATTATACGCATCCGGATTTTCGGAACCCGGACGGCACCACGCGCATTGCCTACTTATGGGATCAATCCATAGACGGCGCACCGCCGCAGGGCTTTTTGCACGGCACGGAGTATTCTGCCGAACAAATCAACGCAGCTCTGCAGTCGGTAGATCCTTACAGCGTCGTCCCCAGCCGGGACGATATAGGCCACGGCACGGCGGTTGCGGGGATTGCGGCGGGCAACGGCCGCGCAAGCCAGGGGGTGCAGGTGGGCGCAGCACCTCGGGCTACGCTTGCAATCGTCAAGCTTGGCGATATCAGCAGCAGGGGTACAACGCGGTCCACCCAGATTATGCGCGGCATTAAGTACCTGTATGACAAATCCGCCGAGTTAAACATGCCGCTCTCCATCAATTTGAGCTACGGAACAAATTTCGGTGCACACGATGGCAACACGCTGTTTGAGAGCTATATTGACGATATGGCGCAGAAGGGGCGCTCGGTTATCAGCGTGGCGACAGGCAACGAAGGCTCTGCAGGGCATCATTTTTCCGGGCGGGTGCTCGAAGGTGCGCAAGTAACGGTGGAGTTCGCCACCACCGGGCAGGTTAACGAGATTTATATGCCGCTGTGGAAAAACTTTGTGGATGCGTTTTCGTATGAGCTGATTTCCCCGGGTGGTCGGACATCGGGAGAGATTCTGCCTGTGCAAAGCGCCGTAAATATAGTGCTTGATAATGTGCGCGTGGATATGTACTTTGGGCAGCCGACGCATTACCAGCTGGCGCAGGAAAATTACTTTATGTTCCGCGGGGTGTCCGGACGGCCGATTCCCCAGGGAGTATGGACGTTGATTATCCGCGGGCTCGACATTGTAGAAGGAAGCTTTGACATCTGGCTGCCGACCGCCGACGCTGTTTCAAGCGGAACCTCATTTTTGCAGCCGGACACCTCGGTGACTCTGACAATCCCTTCCACTGTCGAAAACGTCATTTCAGTGGGCGGATATAATTCTCTCATCGGCACCAGCGCAGATTTTTCCGGCCGCGGCTATACGCGGTTTATTGTATATGTAAAACCGGACCTTGTTGCGCCCGCCGTCTCCATTACAACCACCCGCGCCGGCGGCGGATACGATGCGTTTACCGGCACCAGCATGGCAGCGCCGTTTGTAACGGGCTCGGCGGCGCTGATGATGGAATGGGGCATTATACACGGCAACGATCCGTTCCTGTATGGCCAGCGTGTAAAGGCGTTTCTGCAAAGAGGGGCCAGGCGCGAACTGTCCATTGCCTATCCGAATGCAATCTGGGGTTACGGCACTTTGTGCCTGAACAATACCATGAACCTTCTTGTGGAATTTTTACAACGGGGAGGCCCTTCCGCATGATCGATCCAGCTCTTGCCGCCTTTATTGACGACCCGAACACGGTCAATTTTGTTGCGCGCAATTCACAGTTCCTGAATGATTTCTTAGCCGCCAATCCTCAGATTGTGCCCTCCCAACTGATCGGGGGGCGGTATTTGATTATCTATGCAAACAAGTCCCAGGTCCCTGTGATTACCCAGAACCTTGGCACCTCCTTTATCAGCTCACTGCCGCTTGTTCTGGGGCTTCTAGATACGGCCGCCCTGGAGGCTTCGGGCATTTTGCAGGTACAGGAACAGCCCTATCTCGATCTGCAGGGCCGCGGCGTGCTGGTGGGCTTAATCGACACCGGCATTGACTACACGAAAGAGGCCTTTATCAACGAGGACGGCACAAGCAAAGTCCTATATCTCTACGATCAGACCGCCAGGGGCAATACGCCCGATGGCTTCTATATCGGTACCGAATATACGCAGGAACAGATCAACCTTGCGCTGCAAGCGGAGGATCCTTACAGCGTTGTGCCGCAGCAGGATACGGTAGGGCACGGCACATTCTTAGCTTCTGTCGCGGCAGGTAGGCGCGTGGGGGCAAATGTCGGGGCGGCGCCACAGGCTGACCTGATTGTTGTAAAGTTACGCGATGCCGGCCCCTTTTACCGCGACCTTTATCTTGTTCCCCCGGAACAGCAAAATGCCTATGAATCTACGTCCGTCATGATCGGCGTCGAGTACATTCTGCAGCGGGCACGGGAGCTTGGACGCCCGGTATCCATTTGCATCGGCATCGGCACAAACTTTGGAAGCCACGATGGATTCAGCCTGTTTGAAGAGTATTTGGCCAGCATATCCATGGTGCGCGGGGTCTGCGTGTGCACAGCCGCGGGGAATGAAAGCCAGGCGCGCCATCATACCCAGGGGAAGCTCTCTATTGCCGGGGAAGACCAGGATATGGACATCCGCGTAGGAGAAAACTCCGGAGATTTCCTGGTCTCCCTGTGGAATACCGCATCGGATCGGTTCTCTGTCGCCGTGCGCTCTCCTACCGGGGAAATGGTGGGGCGGGTACCCGCGCGCACGGGCACCACACTTGAAGCGCGCCTTGTGCTGGAACGCTCAATCGTAACGGTGCAGTATTTTTTCCCGGTGGAAGGCAGCGGCGGACAATTGACGGTTATCGCCTTCCGGTTTCCGACGCCCGGCGTGTGGACTGTAATCGTGCATGGGGATATTGTTCTTGACGGCACTTACCACGCATGGCTGCCTATGACAGGCTTTGTTTCCCGCAATGTTGAGTTCTTGACACCCACACCCTATTACACCATTACAGTTCCCGGCACAGCGTTTGGTATGATTACCTGCGGCGCATACAACAGCAACAACAACAGCCTGTATACGCGCACCTCCTGGGGACCGACGCGCCTGCCCATGATGTCGCCGGATCTTGTCGCTCCGGGAGTCAATGTATCCGGATTATTTCCCACCGGCTATGGCACGATGGATGGCACAAGCGTCGCCGCAGCGATTACCGCGGGTGCCGGCGCGCTAATGCTGCAATGGGGCATAGTGAACGGCAACGATATTGCGCTTTCCACCTACCAGATTCGCGCATACCTCATACGCGGCTGCAACCGTTCGGATACGCTGACCTATCCCAACTCGCAATGGGGGTACGGGCGGCTGAACCTTTTGCAAAGTTTCAACCTGATGCGGGAGCTGTAATCACCTTTTCGCAACAAATGGGCGGCTGCGCAAAAAACGTGCAGCCGCCCTATATTAATTGTGAAGCGTTCTCTATTGCCCCGGAAACTCCTGTACCCGCGCCGTATCATGTACGCCTGCCGGGCGATGTCGTATATGATAAGCGCGTTGTCCATTGCCCTTTGCGCACCCAAATTCAAAGGATCCCGCGCTTTTTCATAAGCGGTAAAATAGAGCGTTTCCCCGCGCTTGGCCGCGCGGCAGTTGGAGGTGGAAGCGCCCGCTAAGAATGTACGGATGCGCCGCGCGCTCAAGCTCTTTTGCGCGGTTTGCCCATCGAAAAAAAACAGACCCGCGCCTGTCATCCAATAGGGTACATCCCCATAAAGTGCGCAGGCGGCGTCCTGCATCTGCTCTACCTCCGCGTGGATGCGGTAGACACGGTAGTTGCCCGGCCTGTCCCCCAACAGGCGGTAGAACGAGCGCCGCTTCCAGATGAGCAATTGGTTGGAAAGCGCACACAAGCCCGTAATGGGGTCGCCAGCTGTATCGCCCACCTCCACAAATCCGCCGCCGGTGTTTTCGCTCGCTGCATCCGTCGCCCAATCCTCAATCGTGCGGCTGTCGCCGGGCACCTTGCTCCAATACAGCCTGCAGGGGTGGGCCGGGTCGCCTGCCGTAAACAGGCGGCCATAATGCATGGCAAGATAATTAACGCTGATGTTGGAAACCCCAGCAGCGCTGCCAAACGCCTGCATGCTCGAAGAAGCACCGTCCCATTTCAATATCTGATGTTCGCCGCAGGCGAGCAAGATGTGGTCCGCGCTGCCAATCTGTGCCTCGCAAAAGTCTACGCGCAGGTTTTTGACTGTTTCCGGGTACGTAAACAACAGCCGCCAGACGGGGGATGCGTCCGTCACCGTATAGACGTATACCTCATTGCCTGCAACGGCCAAAAAATGCCCGCTGACGAGCCCTTGCCAGAAGATGAGTCTTCGGATGGGTTTATTACCCGGCGCAGGGACGGGGATATGCTTTACATACCCTTTCGCCACCGCGAGGCAGCCGTCCGCCGTATCCATATTGCACGCGTCCGGGCTTGCGCCCGCGGGGATGATGCCTTCCGCCGCGCTCTGATCAATCCCCATAAACGCGTCGATGCGGTATTCGCTCAGCGCCATAGTTTCACCACCTGTTCACAAGCGCGTAGCCGTCCTGTTCCCCTAACGATGCGCGCAAACCGCGCTTGCCCGCGTTGTAAAGCTCAAAGTAAATGTTGGCGCCACGCTGCATGCTGGGGTCGGCGCTTGCGCGCTCCCGTGCCACCACATATGTCACGATAAGCCCGTGGCAGAACGCGGGCAGTTCCGGCACATCGGTAGGAGAGCTCATATCATCCGGCAGATAGCGGTAGTGCACATACACGTCCCCGTCCTCGGTCAGCACGCGGATGCGCGTGCTGGAATTCCCCACAATAAACGGTACCCGCGCCATATTGTGGGAAACATAGAGCACCTTCACGCAGCAGCGGGGGAGCGCCGCCACATCCGCAGACCCGTCCTTGACGGGCAGTGTATCGGTTCTTCGCAGCTGGAGCATAGTGGCGATGTCCGTCACCGCCTCGTTCGCGTAGCGGGTGAGTTTATCGCGCCAGGTGTCTACCGTCTGGCTGTCGTGCCCGCGGTCCAGCTGTGTGAGAGCGGATACGATGATATCGTTGAGCGTCATGGCTTCACCCTACCTTTTTGCCGCGCCCGCGGTAGGCGGTGAGGGTTTCTTCGCTCTGCAGCTTGACCCTGGCACTGTCTGAAATCAGCTTTGCAAGGCTTTTCGGCACTTCCCTCTAAAATGGATTGTCCCATGTACCCGTCCCCGGCGCCGTCATAGCCGGGAAAGCGTGCTGCAAGCCATTCCCGCGTGCGCAGCGCAAACTTGAATACCGCGCGTCCATCCTGAATATCCGTACACAGCGGGTCAAAGAGGATACCCCGGTTGTCCGTATGCCGGATGAACGCGCCGCCTAAGCTCCCGTTCTGCGCCGGATCATACCCCACCTCCTGCACGGCATATCCACCCACCAGCAGGTCGTGTACCATGCGCCTGTATTCGCGTTCATAGCAGGCGGCATCATGGTTTTCGCGGATCAACGCCTCCACCACGCGAGCGGCGCGGGCGTCCTCTGCCGTTTCAGGCGTAATCACGGCTTCCGGCAGCGCATCCATTAAGTCTGCAGCGATATTTTCCACTGTCGACTGTATGACCGGCGTGACCGGGCGCGGCTCGTTCTGGTCCTGCTGCGGCACATCGTGCCAGTGTTCGCCGCAGTACATCCGTTCCGCATGTTCAAGCCGCTGCCACTCGTTGGAATAAGCCGAGCGGAACTCTTCAAACAAAGTATACGCGCGGCTCTTTAGCGCTTCTGTTGCCTCATTCTTGTGCATCCATAACCCCCTTTTCCATTCGTCCGCGTCAATGGGCATAAAAAAGTCCCGCATGAAAGCGGGAGACATGCGAACAAATGTTTTTATTCTAGCAGTATACCACCGCGTTTTGGGCTGTACAGGTAAGAGTGGTTCTTAGGGCGAAGTTGCACGCTGCCTGTGGGGCGGGTCCGAAGCGCTGCCTGTGGCAGAACAAGCGAGAACCAAGCCCAATGAGAATGGAAGCACCGCGACCGATAGGAAGCGGGACGACCATTGCGAATTGAGGTAGAAGTAAGTGCAGCATAAGCCCAGTAAACAAGGGAACGCAAGGCAGCGGCTTACCGCAACGCAGCGTGACATTTGTGAACTGAGTATCCTAAAGCTCCCATAACCCATTGCGCTCTTTTTCGGATGCCGATATAATCAAGACTGGATAAGCACGCAAAAAAGTACGATATAAGAAACAATGAGGTGTTTTTATGAAGCTTGGCGTCGTAGGCCTGCCCAATGTAGGCAAAAGCACGCTGTTTAACGCGATCACACAGGCGGGGGCACAGGCGGCGAATTACCCGTTCTGTACCATAGAGCCCAATGTCGGCATGGTGGCGGTTCCGGACGAGCGTCTGGACGTGCTTGCAAAAATGCACAACCCGGAAAAGATTACGCCCACCACCATTGAGTTTGTGGATATCGCAGGCTTGGTCAAAGGCGCGTCCCGCGGGGAAGGTTTGGGCAACCGCTTTCTGGCGCACATCCGCGAGGTAGACGCCGTGGTCCATGTGGTGCGCTGCTTTGAGGACGAGAATATTGTGCATGTCGATGGTTCCGTGGATCCTGTGCGGGATATGGAGACCATCAACCTGGAGCTGATATTCGCGGATATGGAAACCGTGGAAAAACGGCTGGACCGCGCAAAGAAAAACGCAAAGGGCGGGGATAAGGCGGCGCTCAACGAGATTGCGCTTTTTGAACAGACGTACGCGCATTTAGAAAGCGGCAAGCCCGCGCGCACACTGCCTGAGGAAGCTGCAGAACTCTGCAGACAGAACTTTTTGCTCACCGCAAAGCCCGTCATTTATGTGGCCAACATCCGGGAAGAAGATGTGGGAAAATCCGGCCTGCCGCTTGTAACCAAGCTTTATACGGCAGCCAAAGCGGAAGGTGCGGAAGCCATCACCATCTGCGCGCGGGTGGAAGAAGAACTGGCCTCATTGGATCCTGAAGAAAAGACTGCATTTTTAGAAGAAATGGGCATTGGGGAAAGCGGGCTCGATCAATTGGTAAAAGCCTGCTACCGTCTGCTTGGGCTTATCAGCTATCTCACGGCAGGCCCCAAGGAAGTGCGCGCATGGACGATTGAGCGCGGCACCAAAGCACCGCAGGCGGCAGGCAAAATCCACTCCGATTTTGAGCGCGGCTTTATCCGCGCGGAAGTCGTGGCATATGATACTTTAATGCAGCACGGCACCATGCAGGCCTGCAAGGACAAAGGACTCATCCGCTCGGAAGGGAAGGAGTACGTGATGCAGGACGGGGACATTGTCCTGTTCCGCATCAACGTATAGCACCGGATTTGTTGGGCGGCACTGCCGCCCAATTCTTTGACTGGAACCATAAAGGGCCGCCGGACGTTAACCAAACAGCGAAGCTTTGGCAAGAATTCTCAGCGCGGCATACAATTTGCGCATGCCTGCATATGTGCTGCGATTTTATGCGTTGAGATGTAAACAAAGTAAGAATATCCGGCGTTTTTCCCCACAAAACGACCACCGTTTGATACAATAAACAAAAAGTACGCATGGGCGTAATTCTGTGATTTTCTGGCATACAAAAGGCAAAAGGGGCGATAGAATGCGAAGAACGATTAGCGGCGTATTGCTGGCAATTTTCCTCCTCACGGTCATACCGCTTGCGGGCGGCCGTACTGCAGAAGCGGCGGATTATTCCAACGTACGCGTTTTGCTTTCCACGGGCAGCGTCAACACGCTTACCATTCCCATCAGCGGCAGCTATTTTCTGCAGGAAAATGGAGCGAGCTTCCAAAACGGAACGCTGACCGTACAGGTAGCGGGCAACCAGCTCGTGGTTTCGCACTCCTCCACCGGGGAACTCTACCGGGGCAGCAGCGTGCAGATCATGCGCGAAAACATTGCTCCTTCAGCCGGGTACTTCCGTCTGGCCACCTCGGGCGTCACCCGCACGTTCCTTGGGCACCTTACTTTAAAATACTACGGCGGCGCAATCCGGGCCATCAATACCGTGCCCCTTCCGCATTATCTCTACGGCGTTGTCGCTTATGAAATGAGCAACACATTCCCCGCAGAGGCGCTCAAGGCCCAGGCAATTGCAGCAAAATGCTACGTGCTTGCCAACATGACAGGCAGCAGCGACTATGACATTGGCGATACCGCGTCAGATCAGGTATACAAGGGCTACAATTCCAGCTATACCTACGTCATGAACGCGGTCGATACAACGTATAATACCGGCCTCTATCTTAGCAGCAGGATATTGTGCAGTTATTTCGCCGCATCCAACGGCGGCCTCACCATACTCCCCTCCGACGCATGGGGCGGCTCCAACCGTTACCAGTGGGACAACGCCTATGCACGCGTATCCGACCCATATGATGTTGCCAACCCCTACAGCGTACAGGAAAACGTGTTCTTCCCGCAGAACGGGGAGAGCGGCGGCATGTCTGCGGCGCTTTCCAACTACCTGCGCGTCCGTGCGGGCATGGTGCTCCAGGGTGCCGGTTATATCGACTCAAGCGGTACGGTAATCGGCGTAAACTCCATCGACGGCTTCCAGATTACAAGCGGCTCCACGGCGCAGATCGCCATGACCGTCACTGTCCAGCTTGCGGATGGTTCCCAGACGCCCATGAACTTCCAGTACAGCTTTGACCTGAATGAGCTTGTTTGGAACGGCATCATGACAAAGCCCTCCCTGCGCCTGTTTACCATTACGCAGGTCAACGGCGGCTACAATGTCAACCGCGGCCGCTATGGCCACGGCGTGGGTCTCTCCCAGCGCGGTGCCCAGCAGATGGCAAACTCCGGTTGGAACTATGAAAAGATATTAAAGTTCTACTATCCCGGCGCTACCATCAAATCCATGGGGCTTTCCGCGCCCACCAACCCGACCAAGCCCGCGGATACAACGCAGCCCGGAACAGGTACGGGTACGGATATCGGCACGCCGATTGCAACCGCAGTTACCACAGCCAACGTCAACTTCCGCGCCAAGGCGTCCGCGTCCTCTTCGCTCCTTGGATCCCTGCCAAAGGGCCTAAGCCTGAATGTATATGGGCAGGAGAACGGCTTCTCGCTTACCCAGATCAACGGCGTGACGGGCTATGTTTCCAATAGCTATCTGAGCATTACGCCGGTCTCGGGTACCCCGACGCCCACTCCCACACCCTCGCCCTCCACCGGCGGCAATACCGTGGTGGCTTACGGCACCGTTAACTCCTCCACGCTCAACCTCAGGAACCAGCCCTCTACCTCAGGCTCCATACTCACGCGCCTGACAAAGGGTACTGCGGTCAGCATCTACGGATACGCGCAGAACAGCACGTGGTACTATTGCAACGCCAACGGCGTGGACGGCTATGTCAGCGCGCAGTATGTCACGCTGACGGGAACGCCCTCCACCAACCCCGGTTCCGGTTCTTCCACGCCCGTGATCACGCCTGAATCGGCAGCCCCGGTCAGCGGCACAATCGGCACCGTCCTGCAGAGCGAAGTTTCGTTGCAAACAAACCCCTCCAGCTCACGGGGCAGCGTGATCGCGATTATTAAGCAGAACACGCAGGTAGCCGTGATCGGCCAATCCGGCAGCTACTACGCGGTACAGGTGAACGATCTGCAGGGCTACGTTGCCAAGGACGCCCTGGCGCTTTCCTCCGGCAATTCCACCAACAACTCAGGTGGCAGCAACATCAACAATGGCACGGTATCCGGCACGGGCAAAACCACAGCCTCCGTCAACTTCCGCAAAGGGCCGGGCACCAATTATTCCTCCATCAAAATGCTTGCAAAGGGCACCAAGGTAACCGTGCTCGGGCTGGAAGACGGATGGTATCAGGTGGACGTCAGCGGCACCACGGGCTATATCAGCAAGGCTTACATCGCAATGGATACCGGTTCTTCCGGCACCGGCACCGATACAAGCGGTTCTTCCGATACGGCGACGGGCACAGGCACCACCACGGGCTCTGTCAACCTGCGCAAGGGACCGGGGACGAGCAACGCCTCCTTGAAACTGCTTGCAAAAGGCACAAAGCTCACCATTTACTCGCTTGAGAATGGTTGGTATAAAGTCTCGGTCGGCGGCACCACGGGCTATGTCAGCAAGGATTACGTAAAGGTTGACTCCGCCTCTGGCGGCACGCAGACCGGCTCCACAACCTGGATTGGTGAAGTCTACGGGGAATATGTGCGCATGCGCTCCACGCCTGACCTGAGTTCCTCGAACAACATCATCGGCGATTATGCCGTCGGCACCCGTGTGACCATACTCGCCCAGACCACCAACGGCTTCTATCAGGTGGTGGTCAACGGCGTGAACGGATACATGCATAAGGATTACGTCAAGATCGTGGGTGAAACGGAAGCCGCAAGCACCGCTACAGGCACCACAACGGCAAACGTGTATCTGCGCGCCAAGGCGAGTTCCACAGGCTCCGTACTCACTACGGTACCTAAGGGCGCGACCCTCACCATACTGGGCAGCTCCGGGGAATACTACCAGGCGCAGTACGGTTCAAAGACAGGTTACCTTGTCAAGAAATATGTGTCCGTGCGCTAAGCCGGTTTAAACAATCGGCCACGGACATACAATGTGAAATGCCCTGCTCCTATCTGGAGCAGGGCATTGTTTTATAAAGCGCCGTGTTTATGAGATTAGATTGCACGATAGGCGAAATAGTTTGTCCACGAACTTTCAAATAGGCCATCCATTGCAACTTTTATTCTGTTTAAATGCTCCTCCTGCATCAACAACACATAGTCTCGCACAGAGACTCTCCTAAACGTCAAGCATAATAAATGCGCATTTTTTGTTTGAGGGATGTCATAGAATCGCTGAAAGCGCTCAATATACTTTTTCTCAGGAGACCTGTCCCGGTGGTTATAAACAAGAACGCTCATACCCTTCCCATAATACTGCGAAGCCTCCTGATATGTCGTATATTTGTTCCCCTCCATATCATAAGGGCTTTTGCTTTTGACTTCCAAGCCGTTATCAGGATCAAGAAATACAAGATCACATCCTGAAAGCTTCTGTTGAGCAGAGTCATGCCATTCTTTTCGGATAACCTTTCGCTCCGATGCCTGATTTATCTGGTTATAATCGAGTACCTCATTGTAAAAAATAGCACCAGGAAGCAAATTTGGCGCTTCCAAACCATGAATGGTACGGCAGCCTGTCTTTACAAGGTGATAAAGCCCATGATGTAAATCAATATCCGGCGTATCGCAAGGCTTGTCTAAATAGTGAATATGACGGCCATCTGACTTGTTATCATCAGGCGTTAGATACCAGTTCACACCAACCTGAAAGCCTGCATTTTGCAATATTCTGAGCAAGCCCATCTTTCCGTAGTCTCCGATGTCCCCTACATATTGATTCTTCATGTCGATACCCCGCCTAATGATTTATTATGCTTATTGTATCCATAAATTTACTTATTCGCAATGATATGTGCTTCAATTTGGCCTGCTTACATAAAACCGAATAGCACAAAAAAAGCGGCGCATATGCGCCGCTTTTTGTTGCTATTCGGTTTGCGCTTGCCGTTACTTCCCAGCCTTGG
>JAEXTB010000189.1 GCA_023453725.1 Bacillota bacterium
CCATACCCCTACACGCTGTGGGTATACGACATTGCCTCAGGCAAAGGCGAACGCCTTGTTGACCTTTCCGCACCCGAGCTGTACGCGGGAAGCAAGAACAACACTTTGCTCCTTAACCGCTACGAAGCGGACGACAGCGGTACGATTATCCGCGCCGCTTACTTGCTGGATCTTGACGCATTGCTTGCTGCAGACGCCGCGAGCACATCGGCTGCACAGTAACTGAAGCTCAACAGGCTTGCTGAGGGGGTAGTATGGAACGACTGACACATGCCACAATGGCGAATATTGCGCCTTTGTTTGCTGGTTGGAACGAAACGCCCATATGGTCCTGTCTGCAAGGTTATATGGGGCAAGCGTGGGCGGACGACGCGCAAAGGCCCGCGTCCGCTCAAATCATCGTAGGCGATTTCTGCGTTTTCGCGGGCCTCCCAAACAAAGAACTTGCCGCCCATATTCCCGCCGAATTCCCATCCGACACTATTTTGATGATCCCGCAAAACGAAGCTTGGGCAGCATTGATTGAACAGGCCTATCCGTCCCGGTTTGAAAGGGTGCTGCGCTACGCAATCAAAAAGGAACCGGATGTGTTTGACCGAATCAAGCTTCAATCCTATATCGATAACTTGCCTCACGGCTACACGCTTTCCATGATAGACGAAGCGCTCTACACAAAAGCAAAGGCCGAGTCATGGTCGCGGGATCTGTGTTCCCAGTTTCCGTCTTATGCCTCATTTGAGGCGCATGGCGTCGGCGTGATGGCGCTCTATGGAACTATCCCCGTTGCAGGCGCATCCTCTTATAGTGTATATGACAAAGGGATTGAAATTGAGGTGGATACCAGCAGGGATTTCCGGCGCAAGGGGCTTGCGCTTGCCTGCTGCGCAAAGCTCATACTGGAGTGTTTGGATAGGGGCCTATATCCAAGCTGGGACGCACATGATCTGCGGTCTGTCGCGCTTTCTGAGAAGCTTGGATATCATATGGACAAAGAGTATGTGACATACATTATAACCGCCAAAGCAACAAAAGGGCAGTAAGCACTGCCCTTTTATGATGTTACTTTTTAGTTTTAGGTTTGAAAATTACAGCGAACAGATATCCAAACACAATCGCCGCCGCTACACCGCCGGCGGTTGCTGTAATGCCGCCTGTGAACGCGCCGAGCACGCCGCTTTCCTGCGCCCCTTTGATTGCGCCTTTGCACAATGCGTAACCAAAGCCAGTCAGCGGCACGGTGGCCCCGGCCCCCGCCAGTTCCACCAGCGGCTCGTATATGCCGAATGCCGTCAAGAATACGCCTGCCGTTACGAACAGAACCAGTATGCGCGCAGGCGTCATACGCGTCAGGCTGATGAGCAGCTGACCAATCACGCAAATAAGGCCGCCCACGACAAATACCATTAAGTAATCAAAAAACATGGTCAGTTGTCCCTTTCCAACACAACGGCATGCGCAATGCCGGGAATGGATTCCCCTTGCAGGGTGGCGTCAGGGCTCATCAACGCGCCAGTGGCCATAAAAAGCATCCGTTTCCATGTGCCTTTCTCCAAAAGATTCAGCAGGTGTGCGCTGAGTACAACGGCCGAACAGCCGCAGCCGCTTCCGCCGCAATTGACATTCTGCTGCTGCGCATCATATACCAGGTTTCCGCAATCCAGATGCAGGCTCGCGATATCCACGCCCTCATCCATGCAGAGTTCATGCAGCATTTCTGAGCCGAAGCTCCCAAGATCGCCCGTCACAATCGCGTCGTAATATGTTGCGGGACGCCCCAAGTCCGCAAGGTGTCCCAAAATGGTAGAGCACGCCGCAGGCGCCATAGCGGCGCCCATATTGGCGGCGTCCGTTATACCCATATCGATCACCTTGCCGATTGTGCCGCTTTCCACATGGATATTGCGGAACACAGCGGGGCCTTTTTGTGCTTCCGTTATGGGTTCTGCACTCAATATCACAGCACCTGAACCCGTTACGGTGCGTTGTGCGGTGGGCGGACTGGTGGTGCCCATCTCAAGAGGATAGCGGAACTGCCGCTCCGCTGTGGAAAAGTGGCTGGAGGCTGCGCAGGCCACGTTATCCGCAAACCCGCCGTCCACCAGCATGCTGCCCAGCAGCAGCGACTCGGTCATTGTAGAACAAGCGCCATACAGGCCCAAAAACGGAACCCCCAACTGCCGCGCCGCATAATTGGCGGTAATGATCTGGTTTAACAGATCGCCTCCCAGCAGGCAGTTTATTTTCTTGGTGTCCCAGTTCACTTTGGTCAGCGCCAGACGGACGGCCTGCTCAAACATTTTGCATTCCGCCTTTTCCCAGCTTTCTTCCCCCCATGTATCATCCGTAAGCACCATGTCAAAGGCGCGCCCTAAAGGGCCCTTGCCTTCCACATCTCCGACGATGCTTGCGGTGCTCAAAAGCCTGGGCTGTTTCTCAAACACCACAGTATGTTCTCCACGTCTTTTTGACGTCGTCATTCGTTCCTCCGGTTATGAATTATGAGAAAAGCAAAGAGATCAGCCCGATTAGAACCGAGCTTGTAATACCGTATACCAGTACCGGGCCCGCTAAGCTAAACAGCTTTGCACCAACGCCCATCACGTATCCTTCTGTTTTGTGCTCCATTGCAGGCGCGACAATGGAATTTGCAAAGCCTGTGATCGGCACCACGGAGCCTGCGCCCGCAAACCCGCCGATTTTATCATATACGCCCAGTCCCGTTAAAAACGACCCCAGGAACACCAGCACAATGGCGGTGTAAATGGCCACGTCCTCTTCGCTCAGATGGAACCAGCGTTCCCCCGAATCATGAATGAGCTGGCCAATGCAGCAAATAATGCCGCCGACTAAAAATGCTTTCAGGCACATGGTAAAGGTTTTGCTCTTTGGCGCGCGATCCTTTACCATGGCCTGATAGGCTTGCGCTTTCTTATCGTTCTGCACGAAAGACGTTCCTCCTTATGCTCCTTCGATCCTATTCCTGCCCGGGTCCCCGCTGGCGGATAGGTTCCACGTACGGATGGTAGCGCTGTTCCCGTTCACCAGGCCCCATCGAGCCTGCATTCCCATGTAAATCAGCCACAGGAAACGCCGCATACTTTTTCATTTGAGTGTTTCCTCCAATCGGAGATAAGCTTCCACCGCCTCCGGCTGCTCCACCTTCGGCCCCTGTACCAGTCTCGCGTTTCTGTATACGTCCTCCCCGGAGCCGGACAGAACGAAAAGACTTATCAGCACCGCTCCCAGCAGGAACAGAAGAAGCATCAGCACAAGGACCCACAATCTTTTTTTTGCCATAGGTACACCTCCTTTGCTCTTATCATGCACAAAACGCGATGTTTCTATGAGGTAATCCTTCCGGCGCTTTCTTCTTTTGGTGTTCCATACGCTTTCCTTGTTAAGCTTGACAGGCATAAAAAAAGGGGAGACGGCATTTGCCTTCTCCCCCGGTATATACATTATGTTGTTAACCGGCCATGCTCCAAAACCATTTTGTTCAATGATCGTTGTCGCGATTCCTCAGGAAGCTGGGTACGTCAAGGTTGCTGTGCTTGTCACGCGGAACATAGGTGCGGGGCGGTTCCTCCTGCTGCTGCTCTTCCTGGCGGCGCTGTGTGGGCACCACAGGCTGGCGCGGAGGCTGCCATTGGATTTGCGGTTCCTTTGTAACAACGGAACTGAGCGGCTCTCGCATATCGCGCACAGTCATACGCGGGCGCGGCTGCTGCGGCTGCTGCTGTTCGAAATCGGATACCGTTTCAAATCCGGTAGCAATGACGGTAATTCTGAGGCTGTCGCCCATTTCCTCATCGATCCCGGCACCCCAGATAATGTTCGCATCCGGATCGGCGGTGGCTTGGATGAGTTCCGCGGCCTCGTTGACCTCAAACAGGCCAAGGTCCGTGCCGCCGGTGATGTTCATCAGTACGCCCTTTGCGCCGTTGATGGTGGTCTCCAAAAGCGGGCTTTCCACGGCCTGGCGCGCGGCTTCCACTGCGCGTTTGTCACCAGAGGCCATGCCGATACCCATGTGCGCCATACCCTTTTCTTTCATGATGGAGCGCACATCCGCAAAGTCCAGGTTGATCATGCTGGGTACGGCGATCAGATCGCTGATACCCTGTATGCCCTGGCGCAGCACATCATCCGCAACGCGCAAAGCGTCCACAAGGCTTGAGGTTTTGACGACGTCCAAGAGCCTGTCGTTCGGGATGGTGATGAGCGTATCCACCGCAGGCTTTAACATCTGTATGCCGCCTTCGGCGTTGCGCATGCGCACCTTGCCTTCAAATTTAAAGGGCTTGGTGACGACGCCAACCGTCAGTATGCCCATTTGCTTGGCGCACTCCGCCACAACAGGCGCAGCGCCGGTGCCGGTGCCGCCGCCCATACCGGCGGTAATAAATACAAGATCTGCGCCCTTGAGCGCTTCTGTGATTTGATCGCGGCTTTCTTCGGCGGCCTTGCGTCCAATATCCGGATCGGCTCCCGCGCCAAGACCCTTGGTCAGCTTTTCTCCGATCTGTATTTTCTGGTTGGCCCGTGAAAGATACAGCGCCTGCTTGTCCGTATTGACGGCGATAAATTCCACGCCGCGCAGGCCGTATTGTATCATTCGGTTGACGGCATTGTTACCAGCACCGCCCACGCCCACAACCTTTAGCTGTGCAAATTGGCCGCTTTCAAAATCCATTTCCAACATTCCGCTTCCCCCTTTATAAAGGCCGGTTGAATGAGCCCAGGATAGTTCGTTTTACTAAAGAACAAATTCATTTTACAACATTTCTGTGTTCAAAAAATGCTTTCGCGCCCTATTTCACAAAAAGTTCTTTTAATCTCTGCAGTACGCTGCCTTCGCTCTGCGCGTACACGTCTTCATCAGCGGTGTGCAGAATAAACTCCATGGTGCCGAACACGCTTGCATAATTGGGGGAATTCATGCGCGGCATCCAGGGCATGTCCTTGCGGACTGTAGCGCCAAGCATCTCCTCCAAATATTCACGGCTGCCGCGCATCAGTGCAAGGCCGCCGCCTGTGAGGCAGACAGAAGGCTGTTTGTCCACATCAATACCGAGCTCGCGCATGGAATCATCCACCAGGAAACAGAATTCCTTGGCGCGCTCCTCAATGATGTACTGGATGGTCGAACGTTCCACACTTTTCGTGCCTTCCGCGGTACGCAGCAGCTCCGTGCTGTCCTGGTAATCCTGCGAAAAGACGTATTTGCGTTTCACCTGCTCGGCCACCGTCTGCGTTACATTCAGCCCGTAAGCAAGATCGTTTGCAAGGTGCATACCGCCAAGCTCAATGGTATCGGCAGCGACAACGGCGGAATTGAGCACCACGCTGATATCCGTATGGGTATACCCGACATCAAGCAGCACGGAAGGCTTCCGCCTGTCCTTTTCCGGAATAAGCATCAGCGCAGAGGCAAGTGGGGCGCTGATACAGACTCCTGCATGCAGGTGCATCTGTTCAATGGCTTCCTGCACCGGCTTTAAAAAGTTTTCGCATACGTATACATGCGAGACCATCGCCTCTATGCGCGAAGCCGAAGCGTTCGCGGGCAGCTCATGCTTGAGCGCGCCGTCGAGTACGAAGGAATAAGGCGTACTGTGAATGAGCCTGCATCCTTCCGGCGGTTGCTTGGGAAGCGATGTATTAATTAGCATATCGATATCCGCGCCAGTTATGCGTTTTGGCGCAGAATCAAACGAAAGCGTCCCTGTACCTACATATAGCCTGCTAAACGGCGCGGGAACAGAAATGGAAACTTCCCTGAGCTTGAATCCGCATTCACGCTGGGTTGCCTGCAGGCTTTCCATAATCGCCCGCTGCAATTCCTTGTGATTGGAAAACGCGCCGAAACGGTAGCCGGAATAATTCCTTACATCCGCGCCGTAGACAACCAAGCCGTCCTGTCCGGCACGTCCGGCACACATGCTGACAACTTTGGAGCTGCCAATGTCGAGTACCACTGCATGCTTCAACGGTGCTTCCTCCGTTTATTGGTATAATTAGGATGGCCATACGTACACAAAGATAATATACCATATTTGGTATCCTTTGTGCAACGCCAGTACAAAATGTTCCATCGATACCCATATATATCCATATAAAAATGATAAACGACGGTAAGTTCGCGCGGTTTTTGCGCTGATTGCGCGTTAAGTATTTTCTCCGTTGGGCGTCTCTTCCGGCGGAGGCGTCGGCTGTTCGCTGTGCTCCGGCACGGGAGAATTCTCTGCCCCAGCGGGCGGCGGCGTCGGTTGCCCCGCCGTCTCAGGAGAATCGGGCGTTATAGCAGGCGTAACCTCCGCTTTTGGAGGGGAATAAATCGCTCCGCCTTTCGCGCTTACATCCAGTACCCCATCTTCAACACCACTTACGCGCAGGGAAGGCAGCGCGTCCCGCATCCACGTGAGCTTTTCTTCCAATCCATCCGTCTGGCCGAGCATCACCGTGATGTTCTCGGTTGTATACAGGCACACGTTGAGCGGATTGGAAAGGTCAGCCCGAGATACATCCTTTAATAGATCGAGATTTTTTAGCTCTTTCATGAGCGAAAGAAGCGTTTGTGTTTGCAAATCTGTTTTTGTTCCGATCTGCTCATTCACCTCAAACCCGATGTTGGACATACCGGAAACAAGCAGCAGGCTGGATAGATCGCTACCCTTGCCAATGGAGAGCACATGACCTGTCTCGTCGATAATGATGTCATAGTCCTGGCTTTGGATTGCCGCAACCTCCCGCCGTTCCGAAACGGTAATGCGTATGGTGCCGGGAAGCTCCTTCGCAACGGATTTTACCTGGAGGTAAGGGTTTTTTTCGATATTAACTTTTACCTGCGCTGCATCGCACAAAAGCATATGCGTCCCTTTTTGAAGGGCGGAAAGCTCCACAATACTTTCATCCGCATACGTTTCGTTGCCGTCCACCTCCACCGTCTGCACCAGGAACAAAAAGTACCCGAGGAGCAGCAGCGCAACAGAGGATACGCCGATGATGCCGTATGTAAGCAGCTTTTTCGGATCAAGCGGCTTTTTCAGCTTTTTCTTTTCCTTCTTTTTTGCACGGGCAAGCTCACGCTCCTGTGCCTGCTGCGCAGCGCTGATGCTTTCCAGCCGGTGGATGCTTGAATAGGTTCCGGCTTGTCCTTCTTTTTTGCGGCTTCTCTGCGGAGGGCGAACCGCCGCTTTATTGGGATTTACATTGGCTTTTTGCCTCACTTCGTAACCGCCATGCTGTTTTCCTATGGTTGCGTTTTGCCGCCGCTGCGGCGTATACGCGGTGTTTTGCGGGGGGTGCTGCGGGGTTTCCTGATGAGCGCGCGACGGGGCATAAGTGCGGTCCTGCTTTTGAATAGGTGCGCCCGGCCGGACATCCGCCGGTTTTCGCCGCGACGGCGCATACTCCTCACTGGCAGAGGCCTTTTTTCCGGTTGGCTGCCAGACTCCCGACCCATTTGCCTGGGCCTTGCTTGCCTGCCGCAATCCGGAAGCTTGTCCCGCGCCGGCGGCCGGGGACGCGCCCGTACGGTGCGTGGGCGCATACACCCGCGTATTTTGAGGGCCGCTCTTTGAGCTATTTCTGCCGGTTCCTTTGTTTTGCATCAGGCTTCCTCAAAGCGCATCTTCCTGTCGGTGAATCCTGGCGCCCAGCGCCGCAAGATCACGTTCTATCCTTTCGTAGCCACGGTCCACATGCTCCGCGCCGTGTACCACGGTTTCGCCTTCTGCGCGAAGTCCGGCCAGTATCAGCGCCGCGCCGCCGCGAAGATCCCTCGCATCCACGTTTGCTCCTGTGAGCCGCTTAACGCCGCGGATAACGGCAATACGTCCGGTAACACTGCTTTCCGCGCCCATCCTTACCAATTCGGAAGCATGCTTAAACCGGCTTTCAAATACATTTTCCACAATCATGGAGGTGCCGTCCGCTACCGTGCACAGCGCGAATATCTGCGCCTGCATATCCGTGGGAAAGCCGGGATGCGGCAATGTCTCCACCCGTTTAAGTTCCCGCGGCCGTTTAGGGCCGATGACACGCAAATAGCTTGCGCCAATCTGCACCTCGCAGCCTGCCTCCCGAAGTTTGTTGATGACGCTGCCCAAATGTTCCGGTACGACACCGCGGATGCAGACGTCCCCTCCGGTAATGGCAGCCCCGCACAAGTAAGTGCCAGCTACAATTCGATCAGCCATAATCCGGTGTTCCACGGGCTTTGGCGTACAGCCGCCTTCTATATAAATTGCGGAACTTCCGGCCCCGCGCACCGTATAACCAAGCGCACAAAGGAAATTTTGTAAATCCACAATTTCCGGCTCGCGGGCAGCGTTCTGGATAATGGTTTCACCCTGTGCCGAGACGGCCGCCATCATGGCATTTTCCGTTGCGCCAACGCTCGGGTAATCCAAATGGATGTGCGCGCCAGCTAAATTTCCGCCCATGCAGCGGATGTTACCAAACGACTCTTCGATCTCTACACCCAATGCGCTCAGCGCAGCGATATGGAGGTCAATCGGCCTTAAGCCAATATCACAGCCGCCCGGGAATGTCGCAATTGCCCGGCCAAACTTACTGACCATAGGCCCCAATAAGAAAATGGAAGAGCGCAGGGACTTGGACAAGTGTTCGGGCAGTTCATGGCACTGCGCATCACGCGGGTCAATTGTCAGCACATTTTCTTCCCAGGAAACCGTGCAGCCAAGGGCGCGCAAAAGCTCTATCATATTGTATACGTCACTCAGACGCGGACAATCAATCAAACGTACTGGGTGTTGCGCCAACAGTGCCGCCGCCAGGATAGGCAGCGCGGCATTTTTGGCGCCCGGGGCATACAGCTCGCCGCAAAGCGGCGACCCGCCCGCCACGATGATTCGGGACATCAAATTTCACCTCCGGATGGCTCGCGAACAATTTCATCTTATGCATCCGGTTGAAAAAACGTGCCGCACCTCGCGTTTGGCACGTGTCCCTTCGTTCCTCGCGGTTTGCCTGTATCTTATAATTCGGACGTATGGCGGGAAATGTTTAGCAAGACACCCATCGCGCTCATAAAAATCAGCAAAGAGCTGCCTCCCGCACTGATAAACGGCATCGCCTGGCCGGTCGTAGGCATAACGCCCGTCACAACGCCCACATTGACTGCAACCTGCAGCGCAAAAACAATGGTGATCCCCGCAGCCAGCAGGCTGCCAAAACGGTCCTTGCATTTCAATGCCACGCGAATCCCGCGATAGACAATGAACAGGTACAGCAAAAGAACCACAGCTGCGCCGATAAACCCAAGTTCCTCCCCGACAATGGAAAATACAAAATCGCTTTCTCCAAACGTCAGGTACAATAGCTTCTGGCGGCTGTTGCTCAGCCCCTGGCCAAACAATCCGCCGGCACCCAACGCGTAAAGTGACTGGATGAGCTGATACCCCGTGCCGGAAGGGTCCTTCCATGGATCGGTGAAGCTGACAAGCCGTTGCATACGGTACTCCGCCACTAGCGTCAACAGGAAAAACAGCGCCACACCGGCAAGCATCAGCAGCGCGATGTACTTAAAATCCGCCCCGCCCACATAGAGCATGGCAATCCCCATCATGCCGATGATAACGGCCATGGACATATTGGGCTGCAGCATGATAAGCCCGCAAATGAGCCCCAGCACCAATAGCATGGGCAAAAGGCCTTTGATGAAATCCTTCATCAGATGCTGGCGGCTTGCCATGAACGCGCTCATGTAAATCATCATGCCGAACTTTGCCACCTCGGAGGGCTGTATGCTTTGCCCCGCGATGGAAAGCCAGCGTTTTGCGCCGTTGTATTCGCTGCCAAAGAGCAGCACCGCAACAAGAAGCAGAGCGCAGGCGAGTAAAATCGGTGTCTTGAGCTTATCGAGCACATGATAATCCACCCGTGTGAGAACAAGCATTACAGGGAGGGAAAGTGCAAGATAGATCGCCTGCTTTCTTACATAAAAGAATGCGTCGCCGATCTTTTCCTGCGCGGAATAGTAGCTGGCGGAAAATACCATCACAAGGCCGATCGCGCACAAAGCAAGCACCACAATGAGGATGCCAAAATCCATGTGCCCGGGCTTTGCTTTCTTCCCATTGCGCTCCATGCTACCGGTTTCCTCCCGCCAAACGTCTGTGCCTCAAGCCAATACCGCCCTTCATCCTATGCAGATGAAGATCCCTTTTATTCCTCATATTTACGCAGCCAAGTTTCCGTAAACGGACTATGCAGGGTAGGCGGCCGCGATCTCTTTAAACACGCGGCCGCGTTGCTCAAAATTATCAAACATATCCCAGCTTGCACACGCGGGAGAAAGCAGCACGGTGTCTCCGGGGACGCTCAAAGAGCGAGCCATATCCACCGCTTCATGAAAAGTTCCGGTACAATGAACGATATTGTCAAACCCCGCGCGCTGCGCCGCGTCCATAATCTTCTCCGCCGTCTTGCCCAAAGCGACGGCAGCCTTTACGCGGCTTTGCATCATCACGGCAAACAGCTCATCAAACGAGCTGTGTTTGTCGTAGCCGCCTAAAAGAAGAACCGTGGGGCGATCCATTGCGGCAACCGCTTTGATTGTGCTGTCCGGATTGGTGCCCTTGCTGTCATTGATGTAGCGCACACCCTGCCGCTCGCAGACAAATTCAATCCTATGCTCCACACCTGGAAATGTCATGAGCGTCTCCCGGGTCACCTCGGGCGCAACCCCGCGGGAAAGCGCGATGGCCGCGCAGAGCATGGCGTTCTCCAAATTGTGCGCACCGGGAATACGGATTTCATGCGTAAGGCACAGCACGCCCTCTTCCCCGTTAAATTGATAGCGCACTTCCTGCCCGTCTGCATATACGCCTTCCTCCACCGCTTCACGTCGGGAGAAAAACAGCTTTCGTGCCGGGGTTCTCCCCGCCATATCCCGCACGACGGGATCGTCGTAATTGAGGATTGCGAAATCGTCCGCCGTCTGGTTATCAAATATCTTGCATTTTGCTGCAATATAGTTTTCCATTGTGAGAAAACGGTCCAGATGATCTTCCGTAATGTTGCAGACCGCAGCGGTCTTCGCGTGGAAGAACAGATTCCCTTCCAACTGCAGGGCCGCAGTCTCCGCCACAATGACGTCCCCTTCCCCGGTATCGAGCGCACATTGTGTGATGGGCGTACCGATATTCCCCAAAACAAACGTATTCCTGCCCGCGCGCTTAAAAATCTCTCCGGTAAGCGCGGTGCAGGTTGTCTTTCCGTTGGTGCCGGTGATGCACAGGAACTCGCCTTTTGCGTACCGCCACCCAAGTTCTATTTCGCTGATCACTTCAATCCCCGCCTGGCGGGCTTCTGTCACAAACGGTTGGAACAGCGATACGCCGGGGCTGACTACCACAAGATCCACGCCTGAAACATATTGGGCCGGGTCTTTGCCCAGCGCATTGAGATATTGCACCTCACCGAGCGCGGCGGTAAGCTCCGGAACCTGCGGGCGGGAATCGTTGAGGATCAGGTGCCATCCCTGGGAGTGCAGCAGCTTAGCGCTCGCAACACCTGAGCGCGCCATACCGACGATGAGCGCGGTTTTCATGTTTTACATCCCTTTCCAATTCAACTTATTAAATAGACGCCACATAGGGCGATATTGAATAAAAAAAGCCGTTCGGGCGGCAGATGCTTGAGGCAACAGAGCCGCCTCTTTCCCTCAAACATCCGTCAGTCCCTCCGCCACGCCAAGCGCCAACTAAAAACGCGGCATCCCGAGACCCACCCAGAACGGCAAACAGTCAATCATACATATGCCAAAAGGCAGACAAGGCACAAAATTGCAGTCACTATCATATACATCGAAACAATTTTGGTTTCCGGTACACCCATTAATTCAAAATGATGATGCAGCGGCGCCATTTTAAATATACGCTTCTTGCGGAGCTTGTACGAACCGACCTGCAGCACCACGCTGATCGCGGAAGCCATGAAGCATCCGCCCATGATGGGAAGCAGCAGTATGCCACGGTTGAAGATTGCCATCATCGTAATCGCGCCGCCGAGCGCCATGGAGCCGGTATCACCCATAAACACGCGCGCGGGGTAGGTGTTGAACCGTAAAAACCCGAGACACGCACCCGCCACTGCGGCGGAGAAAACCGCCATGCCGCCAAGGTTTGCACTGTATCCGATCTGCCCGTTATCAAGCGCCGTCACGGACAAGAGCGTGAATATGAGCGCCATCGCTACCGCATAGATCATGGAGACGCCGGAAGCAAGTCCATCCAAACCATCCGTTAAGTTCACGGCGTTGACCTCAGCGATAATGACAAACATGACAAACGGAATGTACCAGATACCCATATTCCACTCTGTGCCGGTGAAGGGCAGCACGATCGTGGGACCGATGAACGGGTTGTTGTACGCGGTCAGCGCCACGATGAACGCAAACACGAGCTGGGCGATGATTTTCTGATACGCGCTTAACCCCAGGGAGCGCTTGCGTTTGACCTTGATAAAGTCATCCAGGAATCCGACAAGCCCAAATGCGAATGTCGTGAGCAGCGAGGGGAGCACAAACTCCAGCCCTGCCATGGAAAACGTGAGTGTTCCGGCTAATATGCCGGCCAATATCATCAATCCGCCCATCGTGGGCGTTCCGGATTTTACAAGGTGCGTTTGCGGGCCGTCGTCCCGCTCCGTCTGGCCGAACTTGAGCCTCTTGAGCATAGGGATTACGATCGGCCCCAATAGCAGGGTAACTAGAAAACTGAGCAGTAATGCCAGTATGAGTTGTTGCATGCCATCCTCCGGTTTAGCTTTGGTGGGTACGACGCGAAGATCAACGCTCCAATTCCGCGAGCAGCTCCATTACGGTTTCCTTATCGTCGAAATGGTGCTTGATGCCGTTGATCTCCTGATAATTTTCATGCCCCTTGCCCGCAATGACGATTACATCGTCCTTCCTCGCGTTTTTGAGCGCATGCAAAATTGCTTCGCGCCGCTGCTCTATTGTGATATATGCGCAACCGGATTTTTTGACACCCTCTTCAATGGCTGCGAGTATCTGAAACGGATCTTCTGAGCGGGGATTGTCGCTGGTGACCACCAGACGGTCGGAATACCGCCCGGCAATCTCGCCCATAATCGGGCGCTTCGCACGGTCCCTGTCCCCTCCGCAGCCAAACACCGTAATGATCCTGCCTTTTGCAAAGCCGCGCACAGTCTTCAATACGTTTTCAAGGGCGTCGGGCGTATGCGCGTAATCCACAAACACGGAAAACCCGAGGTCCCTGGTATTCAACGGCTCCAACCGGCCCGAAACACTCTGCATGTCCTCAAGGCCCGATTTGATATGTTCCATAGATATGCCAAGTGTAAGCCCGACAGCCACTGCGCCCATCGCATTAAATACGCTGAAAAGCCCCGGTATGGGCACATTGATGCGGGTGATACCGCCGGGGAACCGAAGATCAAACTGTACCCCGCGCGTGGTAATATCAATTTCACTCGCGCAAACGTCCGCGCGCTCCCGGATGCCGAATGTGGTCACGGGCAGCGTAAGCCCATCCATCAGCTTTGCTGCATAGGGATCGTCTATGTTGATGACGCCGTGCTTGCTCTGGAAAAAGAGCTTTTTCTTTGCGGCAAGGTAGTTTTCAAACGTCTTATGGTAATCTAAATGGTCCTGCGTCAGGTTCGTAAATTCGGATACGTCGAATGTCAGGCCATGTACGCGGTTCTGATCCAGCGAGTGGGAGGAAACCTCCATCACAACAATTTCGACGCCTTCATCCTTCATTTCCTTGAGCAGCCGGAACAGGTCGACCGACTCCGGCGTAGTGCGTTCGGTTTCGATGACGCGGGAACCGATCATGTTGCGGATTGTGCCGATAAGCCCTACCTTTTTCCCGGCATGTTCGGCGATGGCTTTCACCATATAAGTGGTTGTGGTCTTTCCGTTGGTGCCGGTAATTCCAACAAGGGTCATGTCCCGCTCCGGGTGGCCATACAGCTCCGCCGCCATTTCAGCCATGGCGATACGAGAATTTTTCACGATTACCTGCGGAACGGGGAGCGGAAGTTCACGTTCGGCGAGTATGGCGGAAGCCCCCGCTTCTACAGCCAGCGCCGCATATTCATGCCCGTCCGAAAACGTTCCTACAATACAGCAGAAAACGCTGCCCGGTTTTACTTTCCTTGAATCGTATTGTAATACGTCAATGTCAATATCCGCCCCGATGAGACGGTGCTCAAAACTTTGGCATAGTTTTGAAAGCAACATTGTAGTTCTCCTTTACCGTCCTGCTCATACGTTCTGAGCAGTTAATGCGGACTTGTGCAAATACCAGTGCGCACAGCCTCAATCAGTATAACACAAGCGTATCTTGCATGTCCATTTCAAGGGGTTCTTCGTGGTTTTTCGGGTTCATTCCTCTACTTGGGAAAATTCCACCGTCACGCTTTGCCCAAATGGAAGCGTTTCGCCCGCGGCGGGCTTTTGGCGGATTGCCTTGCCGCTTTGATCTTCCGGCTCAATCCTTAATGTCAGCCCCACCGCCGAGAGCGCATCATACGCCTCAATACGGGTCATACCCGAAACATCGGGTACGGTAACGGCGTCTTCCGTACCGCCATTGTCCGCGTCCTGCGCGGTGTTCGTGGTATAAAGCAGCACGCCGCTGCCTTTTGCAACCGTTTCGCCTGCGTAAGGCACCTGAGAAGTAACCGCAGCGGTTGCCTCCCACTCGGAATAATCCCCGACAAGTCCGTTCTCGGTTAAGATGGCCGCCGCTTCCTGGGCGGATTTTCCGACCACATCAGGGACGGATACGGTTTCGGTTGCTACGCTGGGCTTTACGCCGTAATGCATGAGCGTATCCTGCAGCACTTCTTTTACAAAGGGCGCAGCCACCGTGCTGCCGAATATCACGCCGACCTTGGGCTCATCCACCAGGATTAAGCAAAGGTACTTGGGATCATCCGCCGGGGCAAAGCCGATAAAGGAAGCGATAAGGCTGCCCG
>JAEXTB010000242.1 GCA_023453725.1 Bacillota bacterium
CAAGGTATCCCCCGGCGGAGAGACCGCATAATCTTTGCGGTTTTCTGTGCGCTTATATGCGCCGCTTACACCGGAAAACGGCCTTGCTATCACGCGTCCCACCAGATTATCCCCCACCAGCATCTCGCGCGCAATTTCACAGATGCGGTACTGCTCCGCAAGCGGAATGACATCTTCATGCGCGGCAATCTGGAATACGCTGTCCGCAGAAGTATAAACAATGGGACTGCCGGTTTTTACATGCTCATCGCCAAGTTCCTGTATGATTGCAGTACCGGAAGCGGGACGGTTGCAAAGCGTTTTGCGCCCGATGCGCCGTTCAAATTCAGAAATCAGGTCCTTGGGAAATCCATTGGGATATGTGCGGAACGGCACCTCCATAGGTAAGCCAGCAATCTCCCAATGTCCGCTGGTGGTATCCTTGGCGGCTGTTTGTTCAGCTGCACGGCCAAAGGCACCCTTGGGCTGCCCGGCCGGTTTTGGAAGCTTGCTGTCCGCAATATTTGCTAGGCCAAGCCGGTACATATTCGGAAGCTCAAGCTTGCCCCGCACCTGATAAATGTTTCCAAGCGTATGAGCGCCCACATCCCCATAACGGTCAGCATCCGGGAGTTCACCAATACCTACACTATCTAAAACAATGACAATCATGCGTTTTTTCATGAAACAATACCTGCCTTCCCAGCTTCTATCTACCCTTAACATACCCGGTTTTATGGAAATTGTACCATCGGGGACTCAGCGGGTCAATTCTTTAAGGGTATTCGTTTAGTGCAGCAGGGAGAATATCACGGGTGTAATCAGCGTTTGAATGGCGATACACGGTAAAAGCTGCAGGCAGGCAATTAAAAATTGTTTGGTGTAGTCTCCGATATCGACCGCCTTGCCGCTTATCTTCCATTTGGTTTGCATAATGCCGGTCATCTGGTTTTGCGCAAGCACACTCATTTTGATAAACGGCGGCATCAGGGTTGCCGATTCCAGTTGCAGCATAATGAGAAGCCAAATAGATACAGCGTCCGGCCAAGCTGCGATTGCCGTTCCCATCGCGGCCCCAAGGTAAATGGAGCGGAGCAATACGCCGGGAATGAGCAGCACGCAGGTAAACACCCACAGGCCGGAAAGATATAATAAGCCTGCGAACAGCACGTTTGTAAAGAGCGACATTGTGAAAAAAGCCAGCCACGGTACTCCGCCCTCGCGCAGAAGCTCCGGGAGCCCAATGAGCATATTGGTGATCTGTTCCTTATCGGCCTGCTGTACAATACGGATACCTGCGGCGTTTCCTGCAATAAACAGGAACAGGAACACGCATAGCGCGCCAAAATTGTCTTTGATATAAGCAATCAATCTTGCGCGCACCGCAAGAAATGTCATTTCCAAAGCTCACACCGCCCTTCATGCAAAAGGTATATGCAGCTTGTACAGGGAATAGTCTCGCGAGCGGCGGATATGCCAACTGCCGCCTTGCTTGAAAGTACGAGAAAAATGTGATAAAATTATCGTTCGTGATGGAATTCGGCAAACAAGAATGGAGCGGCGGATGCGATGAGACTGGACAGCATGATGTTTGAGCAGGGGCTCACGCAAAGCCGTGAAAAAGCGCATTCTCTCATCATGGCGGGAAAAGTTACGGTGGATGGCAAACCGGCGCAAAAACCGGGCATGGAGGTCAAAGAGACTGCCAACATCACCATTGCGGAAGATCCCGTACCATTTGTAAGCCGGGGCGGATTAAAGCTTGAAAAAGCCATCACTGCATTTCAATTGGATCTTACCGGTCTTGTTGCGGCGGATATTGGAGCTTCCACCGGCGGGTTTACAGACTGCATGCTCCAGCATGGCGCAAAGAAGGTGTATGCGTTGGACGTTGGGTATGGACAGCTCGATTGGAAGCTTAGAAACGACCCGCGCGTCGCGGTGATGGAGCGCACAAACGCACGCAACATGCAGCCCGATTGGTTTGACCCCGCGCCTGCCTTTGCCAGCATCGATGTTTCGTTTATCTCACTGCGTCTTATTTTGGAGCCGTTGTATGCCTGCATATCCGACTGCTCATATGTCGTCGCGCTCATCAAGCCGCAATTTGAAGCGGGGCGTGCGGAAGTGGGCAAACATGGTGTGGTCCGCGATATTTCGGTACACCGGGATGTTTGCTTGCGCGTCATTGAACAGGCCGAAGGCTTTGGGTTTTCGCTGCGTGGTCTTTCCTTCTCCCCCGTTACCGGTCCTAAGGGCAATATCGAGTTTCTTGCTCTTTTGAAAAAAGATGCGGAGGGTCCGGTTTCTCTGAAAGCTTCGATAAAAGACCTTGTGTATGAGACTACGAAACTCGCGCACGACTCCCTTGTACACGAATAGATGGAAATCCATCCCAAAATAAATTCAAACAGGGCATATTCCACTTGAAATATACAGACTTATGCGGCTATAATACAGGAAGAACCACTGTCAAATAAAAGAGATTTGTGTAATATTGCGAGGCATCTGTGGAACAAAAAATCGTATTTGTTACAAATACCGATAAAGCAAATGCCATATCGGTTCGTAACGAAGCGATATGCATCGCGCAGGAACAAGGATTTTCCTGTTTGGAAATTGATCCGTTTGTTCCGCAGCCTGCTTCCGTTTTTAAAAACGCATCGTTTATTGCCGCGTTTGGTGGAGACGGTACCATATTAAAGGCCGTTCCCATTGCAGTTGCGCATGATTTGCCTATATTGGGCGTAAACCTTGGCCGTGTCGGCTTTTTAAGCGAAATACAGCCGGACGAGTTCGGAACGGTGCTTGCCCAATACCGGGAAGGCGCGCTATCGATCGAGAACCGCATGATGGTTTCCTGCAGCGTTAACGGTGTCAGGGTTTGCGACTGTCTTAACGACGTGCTGCTTTATAAGCCGGTGTTTTCCGGTGTGACGCATATCAGTATGTGTATTGACGGTGAGGATGCGGGAACCGTGTTTTGCGATGGCATGATCGTCAGCACGCCAACCGGCTCCACCGGGTATTCAATCTCCGTAGGCGGTCCGATCATTTCTCCGGGGTTGGAAGCTTGCATTCTTGTCCCCGTTTGCCCGCACTCGCTTTTGGTAAGGCCCATCGTCACAGCGCCCGACGCCCAGATTGAGCTGCGCATGAAAAGCAATGGCATACTGTATGCGGACGGGCAAAAGACAATGGATGTCAATATGGACGATCAGATCCTTGTGACAAAATCGGATCATCAGGCAAAGTTTTTGCGTGTGGGAGCGCATAATTTATATAGCCTAATCAAACAAAAACTAAGTTGATCGTGCCGAAGGCGCTTTTTCGGCGCGGCTATATGCGGGGGTATAATATGAAAGCAGCCAGACACGCAATGATTTTGGAACTGATCGATCAATATGATATTGAAACGCAGGACGAGCTTGCCGAGCATTTAAGGCGGCACAATTATGTTGTTACGCAGGCGACCGTCTCTCGCGATATCAAAGAGCTACGCCTGATCAAAGCGCTTTCCGAAAGCGGTTCCTATAAATATGCAACGGTGGATAAGGCGGAAACCGGACTTCAGGAACGGTTTATCCGAATCTTTTCCCAGTCTGTGGTCAATATCACATCCGCTGGCAATTTGATTGTGATTAAGACCATTACGGGCAGTGCAAGCGCTGCCGCCGAAGCGGTAGACTCCATGAAGTGGAGTGAAATTGCAGGTACCATCGCCGGGGACAATACGATATTCATCGCCATCAAGGACAACAAGGTAGTTCCTGAAATGATCAAACGGTTCCAGACGATGCTAAAATAGAGCGACGCCGAAAATGGACTTGCAATTGAGGGTCACATGCTGCAAACCCTGAGCATTAAAAATATCGCTCTGATCGAACGATTGGAGCTTTCCTTTTCTAAAGGATTTCATGTGCTTACCGGCGAGACAGGCGCCGGTAAGTCCATTATTATAGATGCCGTGAATTTTGTACTGGGCGAGCGTGCAAACCGGGATTTAATTAAGTCCGGTGCAGAAAAGGCATTTGTAGAGGCTCTGTTTGATATCAGCCAGTCGCCCGAGATATTGGAAAGATTAGAAGAACTCGGAATTGAGCATCAGATCGAAGATAATCTTATTATCAGCCGCGAACTCAATTTAAGCGGCAAAAGCGTATGCAGGGTGAACGGTACGCTTGTGAACCTTTCTTCCCTCAAAACCGTAACCGACCTGCTTGTGGATATCCATGGACAGCACGAACATCAATCGTTGCTCGACGTTTCCTCGCATCTGAAATTTCTGGATGCGTTTGATAGAAACACCATCTCTCCCCTTTTACATCAGGTCGCTGCCCTTTTTGAACAGCATCAAAGCATTTTAAAAGAGCTGCATGCGGGCTTCCCTTCCGAACAGGAACGGCTTAGGCGCATGGATCTGCTGCGCTATCAGATACAAGAGATTTCAGAAGCCAAACTACAGCCCGGAGAAGAAACGGAGCTTGATTCCCAGCTAAAACGCCTGAGCAACGCGCAGGCTATTGTTTCCGCGCTCGAAAACAGTTATGGCCTTTTATCCGGTGAAGAAGGCGGCGCGCTCAGTCAGGCAAACACCGCGTTACGCGAGCTTTCCGGTATTTCAGGGTACCATAGTGAGTACCAGGACGTACACGACCGCCTTCAGGACGCCTATTATGCGATGGAGGATGTCGCATATACCCTGCGGGATTTGAAAGCCGGTTTTGAATTCCAGCCCGAGCTTTTGGCCGAAGTGGAAACAAGACTCGCGCTGATCCATACGCTGAAACGCAAGTATGGCGGAAGCGTGGAAGAAATCCTTTCGTTTTTATTCAACGCCCAAGAAGAATATGATGCACTCGTGCAAAGCGATGCGCGCAAAGAAAAACTGGAGCAGGAACTATCCAACTGCAAAACAAAGTATAAAAAGGCTGCCGCACTGCTGATGGAAGCGCGCAAGGCCGCATCCTCCCGTTTTAGCGAGCGCCTTGTAACCGAGCTTCGGGCGTTGGGCATGGAAAAAGCGCGTTTTGAAATTGCGCTGGAGCCTTTGCAGGACGGCACGCTCACCGCGGATGGCTTGGGGCGCGCGGAATTCCTGCTTTCTACCAACGCAGGCGAACCCGTCAAGCCTCTGCCGCGCGTCGCTTCCGGCGGCGAGCTTTCACGCATTATGCTTGCATTCAAAACCATACACATGGGCAGCATACCCACTGTAATCTTTGACGAAATTGATACGGGAATCAGTGGCCATATCGCAACCGCAGTCGGCCAAAAAATGCGTCAGATTTCCAGAGATCACCAGGTGTTATGTATTACGCACCTCCCGCAGATCGCCTCCATGGCCGATGTGCATTTTCTGGTAGAAAAGCTGGAAGAAGGCGGAAAGACCACTTCTTCCGTGCGCGAGCTTTCACATACTGACCGCATTGCGGAGATCGCCCGTATTATGGGAGCAAAACAGACGGATATCCGCGCGATGGAACATGCAAAAGAGCTGCTTGAGCAGGGCCATGTAACACCTTAGTTGGTACTGATACCTAAATTAAACAATCAAATACCCGATTGACCGGGCATAGACACACCTCCAGATGTTCATCATAAAATTGATGCTCTTTGCAGCGATTGATGAATATATGAGGTGTTTGATTTGAAAAAGGGCTTTGCGCCGTTCATTTGTAAAGCGTTCGGCATATTACTTTGTACAGCAATCCTGACATTCAATTATTTGGAGCCGATGGCCTCCCTGCGCAAGCTTTCGGAGGATATTCATGTGCAGGCGGGGAAATCCTACGCGCTTCCACTTGGAACCAGTGACCTTTTTACCGCCTCATCAGACGATGAGGCGCTGGCCGTATCCAGCTATGAAGATGAAACGCTGGCGGAAGCAACCGGTTCCGGCAGCAATACTTCTCATCTTACCATCCGCCTTCTTGGTGTCATCCCTATCAAACAAATCAACATTCATGTGCGCGACGAGGTTACGCTTGTGCCGGGGGGTACTTCTATTGGCGTGACTCTTCATACACGCGGGGCGTTGGTGGTAGGAATCACTTCCATAACGCTATCAGACGGGCAGGAAGTGAGCCCTGCGGCTTCCGCAGGCATTCAGGCCGGGGATCTGATTGAAAAAGCAAACGGAATAGAAATTAAAGATGCGGCGCATCTTGCGCAGATCTGCAACGAAAGCCAGGACAAAGTGAACCTCTCTCTTGTGCGGGGCGGACAGCAGATGAACGTGGATCTTCGGCCTGCGCTTGATCCGGCCGAAGGGAAATATCGCATGGGAATGTGGGTGCGGGATAGTACTGCGGGCGTAGGTACCCTATCCTTCTATGATCCATCCTCAAAATGGTACGCGGCGCTTGGGCACGCCATTACCGACGTGGATACAAGACAGAGCCTGACGGTACGCGAAGGCGAAATTGTCCAGTCCAATATTGTGGATATCGTACAGGGCGCCCAGGGCGAACCTGGCGAGCTTCGCGGTGAATTCAACGAAGCCAGCCTCCCGCTTGGCACCATTGAAAACAACAGCCAATACGGCATATATGGGCGTATGTATAAAGATTACTACAATCCGCTTTTTCCGGAAGGGCTTCCTATGGCATACCCCGAAGAGGTTCAGCTTGGCCCCGCCCAGCTTTTAACGACATTGAATGACGAAGGCATCAAACCGTATTCCTGCAAAATTATCAAGCTCAATCCGCAGGAGAGTCCTGCGCCCAAAGGCATGGTGATTGAAATTACCGATCCGGATCTGATGGAAGCGACCGGCGGTATTGTGCAGGGTATGAGCGGAAGCCCGTTGATTCAAAACGGCAAGCTCATTGGCGTTGTGACGCACGTATTCATCAATGATCCCACAAAAGGGTATTGTATGTATGTGCAATGGATGCAACAGCAGATAGCATAATTATGAAGAATCTGCTATCATTAGTAGGTTGGAGGTGATATGCGCTTGTTAAATCTACTCATAGCAGATGGAGGCACAGCCACCTGTGAAGAGATCGCTCAGTTCTGCTGCAATTATGATACAATTCATGTGCTCCCTTATGTTCATAACGGCAAGGATGTATTAGCGGCTCTTGAATCCCAAAGGGTGGATATCCTGCTTATGGATATTGTTATGCCCATTTTGGATGGGCTGAGCGTATTAAACAGCATTCAATGCATAGAGGACGAAGCCCGCCCTGCCGTGTTCATTCATACCGCTTTTTTGGACGGCCGCCTTTTACAGGAACTGCAGAAACTCAATGTCGTATATTGCTTTGTCAAACCCATGGGGCCGGAGCACATCATACCGCGTATTTTACAGCTGATGCGCGCTATGGATACCATTCCGGTTCCCATGCTTCCTTCCAAGCGCGTGAACGACGAGCTGAGCGCCCAGATTACCCGGCAGATACGGGCAGTGGGTATTCCTGCGCATTTAAGAGGCTACCATTATTTGAGAAGCGCGATCCAGTATTCGGTAGAGGCGAAGGACCCTTCTTCTGTCGCGGTTACAAAGGATATCTACCCGCATATCTCCAGGCAATATAATACACGCCCCCCGTTGGTGGAGCGTGCAATCCGAAACGCGATAGAGGTTGCCTGGGCACGGGGCAATGCACAGATTTTAAACCAGTACTTCGGCTATACCATTGATGATCTCAAAGGAAAACCGACCAACGCCGAGTTTATTGCCATGATTGCAGACAGGGTGCGCATGGAGCTTTCCGGCTGAATCAGGATTTGCGGGTAAGGGTATAGGATACAAGCTCACGGAAAAAACAAGCCCGCTCGCCCAGCGGATTAAGCGCCGCATGTGCTGCTGCTGCAGCTTCTTCCGCTTTCACCATTGCGCCATCTAAGCCATACACGGCAGGGAACGTAAGCTTCCCTGCTTTTTCATCTTTGCCAAGTGTTTTTCCCATGCTGCTTTCCTCACCGGTGACATCCAGAATATCATCCGTAATCTGGAACAGCAGGCCATACTGCATGCCAAACTCTCTTAGCTGCTTGAGCAAATCGGCACTGGCGCCTGCACAGTATGCGCCCGCTTCTACCGCTGCAAGAAGCATTGCGGAGGTTTTTCCCCTATGGATGCGAAGGAGTTCATCCTCCTCCATCCTCCCGCTGCCTTCATGGAGCAAGTCCAGGCTTTGCCCCGCTACCATGCCACGCACGCCCGCCCCTTTCGCGACTGCCTGCGTTGCAAGTGCAAGCCGCTGTTCCGGGCGTATGACAAGTTCTTTGAGCATCAGTTCAAATGCATAGGAAAGAAGGGCGTCCCCGGCTAGTACCGCCTGCCCCTCGCCGAATACCTTGTGGTTTGTCAGCTTGCCACGCCGATAATCGTCATTGTCCATCGCAGGAAGATCGTCGTGGATCAGGGAATACGTATGAATCATTTCAAGCGCGCAGGCAAAAGGCATGGCGTCCTCCATTGCTCCGCCCAGCATTTCACACGCTGCGAGAGTGATGGCAGGACGCAGGCGCTTTCCGCCCGCGAATACACTATAGGACATGCTCTCCAACAGTTGTTTCGGAATATCCTCCGCTGCAAAATAGACGCCAAGCGCTTCATCGACAAGTTTGATATACTGTTTCTGCTGTTCAAGAAAGCTCATTGCCCGTCCTCCGGACGCGAAAGCGTGGTCAGCCGCCCTTCATAAGCCTCCAGAAGCTCCATACACCGCTTGCCCAGCGCCGCACCCCGTTCATAGAGCGAAACCATTTCCTCCAGCGGGCTGTTTCCGCTTTCAAGCTTCTGGACGATCGTCTCCAGCTCTTCCATCAGCGCCTCAAAAGGCATATCCTGCGGTATGACAATTCCTTCATTGCTCATGCTTGTTCTCCTTCATGCAGCAGTTTCGCTGCGGTTACCCGTTCAATGCGTGCCTGCGCCGCGCCGTCATTCATATGCAGCACAATTGGCATACCGGTTTCCATGGAAGAGGCGGTGTACAAAACCCTTCCTTCCCCATCGGTTACAATGGCATAGCCGCGCTCCAATACTGCCCCCGGGGACAACGCCTGGAGCCTGTGCAGCAATGTCTCAACCCTTGTGCGGTATTGCAGCAGCGTTTTTACGGCGCCATCTTCCAGTTTTTTCGCCGTGTGCTCCAACCGCCTGCGCTCCAGCGTTGCGCGGTGATTGGCCGCGGAAAATCCCCGCGCACGCATCAAGAGGGCAATGCGCTGACCCTTTACTGTAATGTTGCGGTAAAGCGCCCGGGGCAGCCGCCCCGCGGAAAGCTCATCTACCCGCTGCAAAAGCCCGTCATACGCCGGCACCGCGAGTTCGGCTGCGGCAGACGGAGTGGGCGCCCTTAGATCGGCTGTAAAGTCACATAGCGTAATATCCGTTTCATGGCCTACGGCGGAGATAATGGGGATACGGCTTTCAAACACCGCTTTTACCACCTCGGGCTCGTTAAACGCCCAAAGATCCTCCATGCTCCCACCGCCACGCCCAACAATAAGCACGCTGACATCGCCATATGCGTTCATCGCGCGAATGCCCGAAGCAATGTCGGCAGCGGCTCCAGCGCCCCTTACCAGGACAGGACAGACCACGACATCCATATTGGGAAACCTGCGCCGTATGATCTGCAGAATGTCCTGCAACGCAGCCCCCGTGCCCGAAGTCACCACGCCGACCTTCTTTGGCAGGAACGGGATTGGGCGTTTTCTTTCCGTATCAAAATATCCCAAGGCCTCAAGCTTTGTCTTTAGCAGCAGGAAACGTTGATACAGTTCCCCTTCCCCGTCCTTTTGCATCGCCTGCGCGTACAGCTGGAACTGGCCGTCCTTGGTATACAGCGAAGCATAGCCATCGACGATGACCTTCATACCATCCTGGGGCATAAAGCCTACGCCCATGGCCGCAGACCGGAACATGACGCACCGCAAAACAGCGTTTTCATCCTTGAGTTGAAAATACATGTGCCCCGAGCTATGGCGCTTGAAGCCAGAAATCTCCCCCTGCACCCGAAGCGTACGCAACACCGGGTCACCATTGAGCAAATTGCCGACATACTCGTTGAGCTGGGTGACAGTCAATACCCGCTGCGCCATTATAGTATACCGGCTTGGCGCTCGGCAGCCTCCACGGTGTTGTGCATCAGCATGGCGATTGTCATGGGACCGACCCCTCCCGGGACGGGCGTAAGATGGCCCGCAACCTCCAGCGCTTCTGCAAATGCCACGTCTCCGCACAGCTTGCCGTCCACACGGCTTGTCCCAACGTCGATTACGACAGCGCCGGGCTTTATCATGTCTCCGGTGATCATGCTGGGCTTGCCGATTGCGCACACAAGAATATCCGCCGTTTTTGTGAAGGCAGCCAGGTCCTTGGTCCGGGAATGGCAGATTGTGACCGTTGCATCCTGATGCAACAAAAGAAGCGCAACAGGCTTGCCCACAATGTCGCTTCGGCCAATGACCACCGCATGTTTCCCTTTGATTGCAACGCCTGTGCTTTTGATGAGGTCGATAACGCCGTTGGGCGTACATGGTACCAGGCAGGGCTCCTTTGCCAACAGTTTACCGGCATTGACGGGATGAAGCCCGTCCACATCCTTATCCGGCAAAATTGCCGTAGCCACAGCGGCAGGATCGATCTGTTTGGGAAGCGGAAGTTGTACGAGTATGCCGTGAATTAACGGATCGGAATTAAGTGCCGCGATCCGCTCCAGCAGCTCCTGCTGCGTGGTCTCTGCCGGCAGACGGTATACTATGCCATGCATGCCCAATGCTGACGCCATGCGCTCCTTGCTGCCCACATAACTTTCCGAAGCCGGATCGTTGCCCACCAGAATGACGCACAAGCCGGGCGTCACACCCGCCTGTTTGAGCCGTTCAATGCGCGGCAGCAGAGACTCCCGCTTTGCTGATGCGATCGCTTTTCCGTCAATGAGCTTTGCCTGTGCCATACCGAATACCCCCTCTTCCATCACAGCCGTGAATGTCCACAATATTCTATCTTTTCTTTTGCAAGCAGGCGCACCCCACGGCGTTACCGCCGGAATGCGCAGGCATCTAAAATATAATGTTAAGCCGGAGTGCCGAAGCCCGGCTTCCCCCAAACGAACACGAAGCATCGTCCTTCATTACAGACGATGCCCGAATTTTCTACACAGGATGTGGTGTAACAGCTTGTATCAATTCTAAGATACGCGCTTCGTTCCGGCCCACCTGCACCTCTCTTACTCTTGTTCGAGTTGCTTGGAAAGCGTCCCCAATATGCCGTTGATATAAGCCGGAGACTTATCCCCCGCAA
>JAEXTB010000306.1 GCA_023453725.1 Bacillota bacterium
GGACGTTTCTGCTCCGGACGTACGCGGACTTTTTTATAATAGATATGCAGGCTCTTTACGTCCCCGCCGCCCTGATCGTACCAGCCGCTTGCGTGGTCGATTACGCGGGTCGGGTCAAGCTCTTTTAGTTTTCTTGCTGTCTCGTTTGCATCAAACTGTCCCCAGCCCTCGTTAAACGGAGTCCAAAGATACAGGCTGACGGTATTGCAGAGGTGGCGTACGGTTTCCTCCAAATCACTTAGGAACTGTACCCGCCCATTTTCCTGCGATCTTCCCAGCATGTTATACCGGCTGTCCCGAAGGCCGATCCCCGCAAATGGCAGCGCCTGAATGACAAGCGGGCTGTATGGACCCCCGCCGCTGATCATGTCCTGCCACACAATCATACCGAGGCGGTCGCAGTGGTAATACCAGCGCAGCGGCTCTATTTTAATGTGCTTACGCAGCATGTGAAAACCGGCTTCCTTCATGGTACGAATGTCGTAGATAAGCGCTTCGTCGCTGGGCGCTGTATACAGGCCATCGCTCCAATACCCCTGGTCAAGCATGCCGTTCTGATAATAGGGCCGGTTGTTGAGCATCAGTCGGGTAACGCCTTCTTCATCCGAACCGATGCCGAATTTTCGCATGCCGAAGTAGCTTCTCACCCGGTCCTGCCCTACGCTCACGACAAGATCATACAGGAACGGGTCTTCCGGGCTCCAGGCCCGAAAACCGGGCAGCGGAATGCGGGCAACGCCGGTAGAATCAAAGGCGCCTTCCGCTATTTGTTTGCCTTCAGACAGTACGGTAATCGTACCCTGTGCGTCGCCTTGACGCATAACGGCTTTCACTTCAACTTCCGCTTCATCAAATCTCGGGGTGATGATCAACCGCTCAATAGAATACTCCGGCACGCTTTCCATCCACACCGTCTGCCAGATGCCGCTTTGCGCAGTATACCAGATGCCTCCCCGCTTTAAGCTCTGCTTGCCGTAAGCATGCTTTTTGCTGGAGTTGCTTGCATCCCACACTTTGACGGTAAGCGTGTATGTTTTCTCTTCCTTTATCTGCTCCGTCACATCAAGGATAAAGGGAAGGTATCCGCCTTCATGCCCGCCAACACAGATGCCATCCACAAATACCTCACAGCATTGGTCCACCGCCCCAAAGTGAAGGAGCAGGCGTTCGCGCAAAAATCCATCAGGGAGCGTGACGCTCCTTCTGTACCACAGGGCTTCTTTGGGCAATAGCTGCCTTTTTACCCCTGAAAGCACACTCTCCGGGGAGAAGGGAACGAGGATATTTCCTTCATATTCCTTGGGCGGAACGGTATCCTGTGTGATTGCGTACTCCCACAAACCGTTGAGGTTATAATAGCTTTCGCGCTTCAACTGCGGCCTTGGATATTCCTGCAAAACATGATTGGGCTCCAATGTTTCGCCCCATGGGGTATAAAGGGTATGGGTTTTTGCGGCAGCCTCTCTTTTTTGCCTGCGTCGCAACGCAAAGACAGGGACAAGCACCAGCAGCAGTACAAACGCCGCGGCAAGGAAGATATCCGCGGTGGGCACCTGTTTGAGTACACCCAAGTCCTCATATGTCCTCCCACTGCCTCGGATGACGGCGGCTCCGATATAGGGGCCGGTCACCATGGGCAAAAGCACCGCAAACAGCATGCGGATGCCCTGGAAATGGCCGACTTTATCTTGCGGCGTACCATCGCGTACCAGAGCATTGATTGTGGCCAACACAAGCATGTTGCCGCCCACCATCAGAATACCTGCAACTGCAACAAAGGCCGTATCCAAGGCAAGGTACATACAAAGCAGCCCCACAAGCTCCATCGTAACGGCTAAGAATATAAACTTCAATTTGCCGATTTTATCGATGAAACGCCCACAGATAACGCTGATTGCGGAAGCGCTGATGAGCACCACGCCCAGCAGCAGCGCATAGTCCTGGATGTTGAGCGACTTCTGGATATAGATCAGCAGGTACGGCATAAAAATCTGTGTTGCCGCGCCCGCCACAAAAAGCGCGCACAGCGAAAGGTACAGCGATGGATTTTTACGCGCCACACCGGGCCGGAAGCCATAAACAATATTTGAAAAATAGCCAGTATCGCTTGCGGAAAGCGCAGGCGCATCCTTGATGAGGAATACGCCCAAAATTCCGCCGATTGCCACTACGCCGCCTACGATATTGAAAAACGCAGGCCAATCTCCCCGTTGGGTAAAGCCATCCAACCCCGCGAATACAACCAGCATCGCGATGAGGGGGAGGCTAGATAATACGCCTTCCACCCTGCCACGGTTTTTGGTGTTGGTTGTATCCGTAACCCAGGCGTTAAATGCCGCGTCATTGGCGCTTGAACCAAAGAACGTCATGACGCAGTCCATCAAAATCACCAGCGTTGCAGCACCCTGCACGGCGGCAACGCCGGGAAACATGGCCTGCACATTCTCAATGGAGATGGCGCCAAACGCCATGGTGGAAAGCCCCCACAAGAGGTATCCCGCCACCATAAACGCCTTGCGCTTGCCAATTTTATCTGTAAGCGCGCCCACAAGCAGTGTGGTGATTGTGGCGGTCAGCGCGCTCATGGCGACCATGTTGGCAATGATCCCCGGATCTCCCGATATTGTGTTGAACACGAACACATTCAGGTACATGTTCTCCACGGTCCATGCAAGCTGGCCAAACAACCCAAACACCAGCAGCGCAAGCCAGATCTTGGGGCTCAATCTTTCCTGTTTCACGCGCGTGCCCTCCATATGTGGTATATCCAGTATTATAAGCCATATATAGGGTCGCATCAATTCATGGGGGGCGAAGGGCACATAAAAAGAGCGGGGGAGGCCCCCGCTCTTTTCTCAAATTAATTGTTATTCCATTTCATAGGCGCGCGTAAGCGCGTCAAGGTCCAGTTTTTCCATCTGCAGCATTGCTTTCATGACGTTGTGTACTTTCCTTGGGTCAGGATCTTTCACCATGTCATTGAGCGCAGCGGGTACAATCTGCCAGGATACGCCATATTTGTCCTTGAGCCAGCCGCAGGGCTGCACTTCGCCGCCGTCTGTAAGTGTATGGTAAAGGCGGTCGACCTCCTGCTGGTCTTTGCAATCCACATACAGGGAGATCGCTTCTGTGAACGTAAACCGATGATCCGCCGCGCTGTCAATCGCCATAAATTCCTGCCCGGACAAACGGAAGGCGGCATGCCGGATAAAGCCTTCCTGCATTTCCTCCCCCGGGCCGACCTTATCCATATGGAGAATTTTAGATTCTTCAAACAGACCGGTGTAGAATGCCATGGCTTCCTCGGCCTTGCCAAGCTGATTGCCGGAGAACATCAAAAACGGCGTAATTTTCTGATTGCGCTCTCCCAGATTGAGCTGCCAGGAAAGCCCATACTGGTCCTGTACCCACGCAAACTTATCGGCAAACGGGTAAGGGCCAAGTTCCATCAGAACGAATCCATCCTTCGCCAATCCTTCGTAGAGTCGTAAAAGCTCGCTTTCCGTTTCACAACTTACATAAAAGGAGATAGAGGGCGTAAAGGAAAACTGCGGGCCGCCGTTCAACGCAGTGAATTTCTGCCCAGAAAGCGTAAACTCAACCGTCAGGACAGATCCTTCCGGCATACCGGAAATTTCCGCCCCCGCCTGCTCATAACGGGCAATATGCGAAATTCCGGAGCTATCAAATAGTTTGCAATAATAATTTGCTGCTTCTTCCGCCTGATGGTCAAACCATAGGTGGGGTATGATCCGTTGCATATGAAACCTCCTATGTAACGTGTATTACCTCTAGAATACCACGATTGGACGAGAGAAAAACGCGCTCCCAATCGCAGGCGCAAATTTCTCTGTTGGGTTAGGGCAGCTACCACGTTATACCGTCAAAAAAGTTTAGAAATTGCCTACACTCATTCGAAAATAAGCAGTCCTGATTACCGGGATATTTCATATTTCGCCCGCGAGCGAGGCGCTCAGCATCTTTCGGCAAATTGGAACAAAACGCCCATAATATCTTACGGTTCTGCAAAGTATGTCGATTGATTGTAAATCGGCTTCCTTCCAAAGAAACGGGAAATATAATCCAAATGATCAACTGTTGGAAACGCATCCGTTTCCGCATTTTCATCGGGTTGTGTACATGGAAAGAACAAGCATACCTCCGCATACATCAATCAACTTTTTCCGTTGCTGCATATTATGTGATAGGGGATATATGGCTGTCACACAGTGCGTTATACCGCTCATATGCAGTGCAGTACTGGTTCACGGCCTGACCCAAGAGGAGGAAATACGTATGACAAACAACGAGTTTGACTTTGTTGTGGATGCAGACCTCAAATGGGCGAGGACACTGAGCAAGCTCAAAAGACTGGATACGATCGTCATCCACCATAGCGCAAGCGATGGCAGCACGATCAAAAGCATCCATGCCCACCATCTGGGTGAAGGGCATGCGGGATGTGATTATAACTATGTAATTACTGCAGACGGCACCATTTATAAAGGGCGCGGCCTGATCTATGAGGGCGGGCATGTAGGCAATGCGAAAAGCAACAATCTCAATGCGCATAGCTGCGGGATCTGTATTGTAGGCGCCATCCACAAGCATGCGCCGTCTAGCGCGCAAATAGTGTCCGCAAAGAAGCTCATATCCGCCATACTGGCCCTGAACGGGCAAAGCGTGGGAGGCGTTCCTATTCAGGTTACAACCATATACGGACACCGTGAGGTGCCCTATTATGTCAGCGGCAGGCTGACCGGAAGCCCATATCCAACGGTCTGCCCAGGCGCATATATGCCGCTTGCTGATTTAAAAGCGCTTTTGACCGGCGGCGCTATAACAGATCCGCCTGTTCCCGATCTTCCCGCCACCTACGCCTATGCCGGAGCGACTGGCGTAAATGTCAGAACCGGCCCCGGCGCTGGCTACAAAATAATTGGCAAGCTGATTGCCGGAGAACAGTGTATTGTGCTTTCCACAGAAAACGGCTGGGCCAAAGTGATATTGCACAATCAATCGCCCATACTTGTGGGCTATTGCATTGACACATACCTGGAGCAAAAAGACGAAAGCGATCCCCCTGCGTTTTATGGCTATCGGGGCGGTTCCTTTGTCAACCTGCGTACCGGCCCCGGCATAACGTTCCGAAGAATAGGGGCGGTTCATGCAAACGATGAGCTGATTGTCCTGCAGCTTCAAAAAGGGTGGGCCGAGGTGATCAAGCATAACGATACGCCTGTTCTGCGCGGCTGGTGCGTGAACACCTATTTGCGGAGGACGTAACATATGGAATGGATCAGTATTGTAGTTGCGGTGCTTGCCGCAATCAGCGGAATATTGCTTGGGTGGTCGGCTCGCGCCAGGGAGAAGCAAAAGGAACAAAAACAGGCCGGGTATGAAGATGGCGCATTGAAAACGGATATGGAGTATATCAAATGCGGTGTGGATGAAATCAAACAGGATATGCGCATGCAGGGAAGAAAGATGGATGGCTTTGCCGAACGTCTTGTTCGTGTAGAGGAAAGCGCCAAACGGGCGCATGAAAGACTGGATCGAATTGATAAAACAGAGGAGTGACTCATATGGAACAAAACCGCTGGAAAAGCCCGGTGCTTTGGACGTCCATAGTCGCGCAGATTGTAAGCATTCTAATGGTGACAGGCGTTATTGACACTGGGATCAGCGAAACGGTAAATCAGATTGCGGCCGGTGTGCTTCAGCTGCTGGTGCTCATCGGTGTGCTGAACAACCCGACCAATAAACAGAACTGGTAGCGGGGGTGACTGTTTCCTTAGTAAAAAACAGTTCGTTTCAAAGAAGTGGCGTCTGCCACTTCTTTGATGAAGCGAGAGCTGAGCTTCATATGTCTTGTTTTGCCTGCCGCAGCGGCATATCATATTCGCATTGCCGACATGAAAACGCCCGACTGGTGATTGAAACTATCTACTTGCTAAAATCGCTGTTATAATAGGTATTGTGCAACAAAACGCGTGCGCAGCCAGACTTGGTTGTGCGTGGTGGCCTTAGGAGACGGGATATGTATCATCCGCTTTATCGAACCTATCAATTTTTCCTGCGCACGGGCGCTCATTTTTTGCCGTGGCGGGCGCCACAGTTGGTTGAAGGAGAAAACTGCCTAATGCAGGTCCCTGCGCTCTTAAAGCGTGCGGGTG
>JAEXTB010000320.1 GCA_023453725.1 Bacillota bacterium
AAGTGAGGATATGGATGAGTGACATCGGCGTAATCTCTTTAGGATGCTCCAAGAACCGCGTAGACACCGAACGAATGCTGGGCATTCTTGAAACTGCGGGCCACCGCATTGTAAACGAACCGGAAAAAGCCGAAGTGCTGATTGTAAATACCTGCGGCTTTATCGAACCCGCCAAGCAGGAAAGCATCAATACGATCTTAGAAATGGCGGCATATAAAAAAAAGGGCCGCTGCAATACGCTGATTGTCACCGGCTGCCTCTCGGAACGCTACCGCAACGATCTGATTGAGGGCTTGCCCGAAGTGGACCACTTCCTGGGCGTGCACGAATACGAAACGCTGCCGGGCTTGTTACCCAAAGGCGGGAACTGCGCTCCAAAGGCCGCAAGAAAGCTCACTACCCCCTTTTATTCCGCCTATCTTCGCGTAGGAGATGGGTGCAACAACCGCTGTACCTACTGTGCCATACCGCTCATCCGGGGGTCTTTACACAGCGTACCCATGCCGCAGCTGCTTGACGAAGCGAAGGCGCTTGTGGATACCGGCGTAACGGAGCTCACCATTATCGCGCAGGATACCTCCGGCTATGGCGTAGACCTCTACGGGAAGCCCATGTTGCTGCCTCTGATGGAGGAACTGACCAAACTCTCAAGTTTAAAGTGGCTGCGCGTACTCTACACTTATCCCGATACCGTCACGAAAGAACTCATCGCAGGCATTGCGGGCAATGAAAAGATCTGCAACTATTTGGATATTCCGTTACAACATATCGACGACAACATGCTAAAGCGCATGCACCGCAGGGGAACCCGCGCGCATATCGAAAGCGTGCTCTCCTACATCCGCACCTACGCGCCGGATTTTATGCTGCGCACCACCATGATGGTGGGTTTTCCCGGCGAAACGGATACGGAATTTCTGAGCATGCTTTCTTTCCTGCGCGAATACCCATTTGACAGGCTGGGCGCATTTGCTTTCTCACCTGAAGAGCAGACGGCCGCCGCCAATATGCCCGGACAGGTGCCGAATGAAATCAAACAGCAGCGGCTGGACGCGCTTATGAAACAGCAGCAAGCCATCTCCCGTGCACGGAATGAAGCGCGGGTTGGCCGGGCGGTGGAAGTGCTGCTTGAAACAACGCGGCAGGGCGTAACCTATGGCCGCTCCTATGCGGAAGCGCCGGAAGTGGACGGCGCAATACTCCTTCCTGCTAAGCCCCACCACAAACCCGGAACCTACGTGACTGCGCGCCTGACAAAAGCGCTTGAATACGACATGTACGGAGAGGAACTTATATGAATTTACCCAACAAGCTCACAGTGCTTCGCATGCTGCTCGTACCTGTCTTTGTAATCTGCTTTTATATTGTAAGCAGCCCTTATACATACATCGTTGCGGCGGGTGTATATGTGCTTGCCTACCTTACCGATATTCTGGACGGCCATATTGCGCGCAAACACAACCTCGTCACCAGCTTTGGTAAGCTCATGGACCCGATGGCGGATAAGCTTTTGACATGCAGCGCATTTATCATGCTTTCGTCAAGCGCTTTGGTTTCCCCCATCGCCGTCATTGTAATCGTTGCGCGCGAGCTGTTTATCAGCGGGTTCCGGCTGGTAGCCGTGGAAAGCGGCAACGTGATAGCCGCAAGCTGGCTGGGCAAGATAAAGACCATCTCGCAATGCGTGGCGGTGGTTGCGGCGCTTGTGTTGCCATACCTTTGGTGGCCGCACTTCCCGCTGGATGAAATCATCGTATGGATTTCCGTGGGCTTCACCCTCTGGTCCGGCATCGATTACGTCGTCAAAAACTGGGGGAGCATCAAGTTCTCCTGAGTTGTTGCAAAGAGATTTATTCGGGGCTCCGCCCCAAACCCCGCCAGCCCTAAGAACCCACTATATCCAAACAAGCACCGCGCATAGCGAATATTCATTTTTACAAGGAAAAGAGGACTTTTCATGATTGCCGAGCTAGTCAGCGTTGGAACCGAGCTGTTGATGGGACAGGTGCTCAACACGGATGCACAGTTTATGGCGCAAAAGCTCGCGCCGCTGGGTGTGAACGTCTATCATCAGGTCACCGTAGGAGACAACCCCCAGCGGTTAAAGGACGCCGTGCGTACAGCGCTTTCCCGCGCAGACGTTGTAATCCTCTCCGGCGGCCTTGGCCCGACGGGGGACGATCTGACCAAACAGACCATTGCAGATTTGTTCGAGCTCCCCATGGAACGTGACGCGGAAAGCGAAAAGACGCTGCGCGAACGGTTTGCAGCTTTCCGCCGGGAAATGACGCCCAACAACCTCAAGCAGGTGGATTTTCCGCGGGGCAGCATCATATTAAAAAACGCCAACGGCACCGCGCCCGGCTGCATTGTTCCAAACGGCGAGAAGGCTGCGATTTTGCTTCCCGGGCCGCCTTCGGAGCTCTTCCCCATGTTTGAAAACGAGGTCATGCCCTATTTGGAAGCGCGCAGTGGCTATAAACTATACTCCCGTGAACTGCGCATATTCGGCATGGGGGAATCGGCTGTAGAATACCAGCTGCAGGATATGATGGAGACACAGGACAACCCCACAATTGCTCCGTATGCAAAAACAGGTGAGACCACGCTCCGTGTGACGGCGCGCTGCGCAACGGAAGACGAAGGCCTTCGTTTGGTGCAGCCCGTAATTGATGAGATCAAAAACCGCATCGGGGATGTTGTGTATTCTACAGAAGGGGTAACGCTGGCGGGCGTATGCGCAAAACTGTTGGAGGAGCGCAATCTTACGCTGGCGGTGGCGGAAAGCTGCACCGGCGGCATGATTTCCTCCACGCTGATCGATATCCCGGGAAGTTCCGCATATTTCATGGAAGGCGCCATCACCTATTCTGACGCGGCAAAAATGCGCCGCCTTGGCGTTTCCACGGCGACGCTACGCAAGTTTGGCGCGGTGAGCGCAGAATGCGCGCAGGAAATGGCCGCGGGCATGCGCAAGACTTCAGGCTCCGACTATGCACTCGCCACCACCGGGATTGCGGGCCCAGGCGGCGCGACAAAAGAAAAGCCGGTGGGGCTTGTCTACGTGGCTCTTGCCACCGGCAAGGAAGTCGTCGTCAAGAAATTACAGCTGACAGGAAGCCGCGCCCGCATCCGCGAGGTCACGGTGCTCAACGCGCTTGACGTATTGCGGCGGGATTTGCTTTCCCTTCCGCAAACAGAGTAAAGTTTCCCATTTGGATACTTTTCGGGCGTATTTCACGCTTTTACACACGCAAATGTTTCTTTTTACGAAACTTTTCCTTTTCCTGTGTGTAGGAATGTGATATACTCGTTCCATCGGGCATGTAAGTAAAGGAGGATTGGGGCATGGCAAACGTAGGCGTGGAAAAATCCAGAGCGCTGGAAATGGCGCTTAGCCAAATCGAAAAACAATTCGGCAAGGGCGCCATTATGAAACTGGGAGATGCTGCGGGAAAAATCACAGTATCCACCATTTCAACCGGCTGCTTAGAGCTGGATTTTGCGTTGGGCGTAGGCGGAGTACCTCGCGGGCGCATCATTGAAATATTCGGGCCGGAATCCTCCGGTAAAACAACAGTAGCACTGCATATCATCGCGCAGGCGCAAAAAGGCGGCGGCACTGCCGCGTTTATCGACGCGGAGCATGCGCTCGATCCGCTCTATGCCGGAAACCTTGGCGTCAAGGTGGATGATTTGTATGTATCCCAGCCGGACAACGGCGAACAGGCGCTTGAAATTACGGAAGCGCTGGTACGTTCCGGTGCCATGGATGTGGTGGTTGTAGACTCCGTTGCGGCGCTTGTTCCCAAGGCGGAAATTGAGGGCGATATGGGCGACGCCCATGTTGGCCTTCAGGCGCGGCTCATGTCCCAGGCATTGCGCAAACTGGCAGGCACGATTTCAAAGACCAATACGGTCGTCGTGTTTATCAACCAGTTGCGCGAAAAGGTCGGCGTTATGTTTGGCAACCCAGAAACCACGCCGGGCGGCAAGGCGCTCAAGTTTTATGCTTCCATCCGTTTGGATGTGCGTAAAATTGAAACGCTCAAGAGCGGCACGGAATTTGTGGGCAACCGCACCCGCGTCAAGGTGGTCAAGAACAAGGTCGCCCCGCCCTTTAAGCAGGCGGAATTTGATATTATCTACGGCGAGGGCATCTCGCGTGAAGGTTCCATACTCGACCTTGCAACGCTGTATAAGCTCATCGTAAAAACCGGCGCATGGTATTCCTATGGCGATATGCGCATGGCACAGGGCAGGGACAACGCCAGATTGTTCTTAAAGGACAACCGCGAACTCTGCGAGCAATTGGAAGCACAGCTGCGCGGTATCCTGGAGCAGGAACGCGCCAAGGCTGCGGCTGAGATGGAAGCGCGCCGCGGGAATACGGAAGCCGCTCCTGTGAGTGTGGACGACTGACCCGTTAATAGCATGTAAATCAAAAGTCCTTCCGGGAAAAACCCGGAAGGACTTTTTGTATCATTGGGTTTATACCTGAGCCGTATTGGGCAGCCCATACGGCTTACCCGTCAGTTCCAGATAAAACGCAGCCCTTGCCGTAACCATATACGGCGTGATCCAAAGCCCAAGAATACCAAGCGTCAGCGCAGATAGCAGCCACCAGCCGATGAAGCTGAAGTCCAGGCAAAAGAGCCTGCCCTTGTTTCCGTTCATCAGTTCCTTAGAGCGGTTGACGGCCTCACGTATGCCCATATCCGGATATTCCGCCATGAGGTAGGGGGCCATGGAGTAGCGGTATGCCGCAATGATGCCGGGTACAAGAAACAGCAGCGACCAAAGAATAGTAAACAGCAGCATGAACAGCCTGAGACCCAGCGCCTTAAAAAAGATATCAAACCGTTCAAACAATGAACCAAATTCCGGTTTTAACCCGAGATTGAGACGCGTATGATATGCGCACAGGCCCAATTGGATAGCGCCGCCGACGATAAATACGATAAGCCCCCAGTAGGTGGCTGCCTGCAATATGCCCGCCGAAACCACGGCCTGCACCATATCAGATACCTCCGGCGACTGCTCTGCGGCATTGTTTATAAACGTGAAATTGTTCGAAGCCCCCGTACCTCCCAATATCCCCGCCACCAAACAAATTAACAAGGCCCAGCCCCAATATCCCCTGAGACTGTTGCGCGCAGCAGCGCGAAAACCGCTTGCATTTGGATGCATAATATACCCCCAACGTTATTACTTTGCACAGCATACCATAGTCCCGTATATCCCACAAGAATCTGCAATAGATTTGGACTTTTTACCCTGCATTTTACATTTGGGCCAATGAAGGGTTGTTCCCGCTACAATTGTCTGCTACAATGTTCACAAAATAACATAAAGGGGAAAATAATATGGAATATGGACAGGTGCCTTCGGGCGGTGCACCCGGCAGCACGCCCAATAATAACAAGGCGATTGCGTCCCTGGTACTTGGCATTGTTTCTGCCTTATGCGTTTTCTTCGGATACGGCGCGCTTTTGGGGATTGTATTGGGCGTTGTGGGTTTGGTTTTGGGCATCAACGCCAAGAAGGAAGCGCCCTCCGGCATGGCTACGGCAGGCATCATACTCAGCATCATTTCCATCGCCCTATGCGCGCTTGCTTTCGTGGCCTGCGTCGCGTGCATCGGCATCGGTCTTTCGGCTGCGGATTACAGTCAGTTCATGAACTAAGACTACGCGTTACTTGCAAGGCGGGCAGCATTGCCCGCCTTTTTTTAGGAGGACTATGCTCCCGTTTGTATCTGTCTTCGGCCACGCCATCCCGATGTATGGGCTCATGATCGTAACCGGCGCTGCTTTGGGCGTATTGCTTGCAGTATACGCTCCGCGCAACCGTACAATACCGCGGCAGGATATCTTTTTTAGCGCCTGTTATGTAGGAATTGGCGTATTTATTGGTGCGAAAGTCCTCTACCTGCTTATCACGCTCCCGCGGCTATTGTTGCAGCCAGACGCGCCCAAGCTTAGCCTTGCCCTTCTTGCCGCGCTGTTTTCCGGCGGGTTTGTATTTTACGGAGGCGTGCTGGGCGGGCTGTTGTTCCTCTACCTTTATACGCACAAGTATAAGCTCCCATATCTGACAACAGCGGAAGCACTCATTCCTTCCGTGCCGTTGATTCACGCAATCGGCCGCATCGGCTGCTTTTTTGCAGGCTGCTGCTATGGCATACCGGCTTCCCCTCCCTGGGGTGTAACATTCCGTATTGGCTCGGCTGCGCCAGCGGGCGTATCGCTTCTTCCGGTACAACTCTACGAAAGCGGGCTGAACCTGCTTCTGTTTGGGATTCTGATGCTCTATGGCAAACGACGTCCCAGCCAGGGCAAGCTTCTTGGCGCATATCTTATAGGGTATGCCTGCATCCGTTTTGTACTGGAATTTGTGCGGTACGATGCGGCGCGCGGGATGCTATTTGGCCTTTCTACTTCACAGTGGATCAGCCTATTGCTTCTGCCTGCGGGCATATTCCTGCTCCTTAGAAGACAGCGCGCCCTGCAACAGGCGCAATAATATCCCCCGCCTTCCCTGCTTTACACGGAGCATACATACGCCGTATATACTTGAAATGCAAAGCGTTATATAATACAAATAAGGTATTTTCCATATCTATTAATATGCATCCAGGGAGGACGAATATGAAGCTAAACTATAAGCGCACCGTTCTGGTCGGGCTTGCTTTCCTGTCCATATCCGCGTTCTGGCAGCTTTATGACAGCATCATTCCCCTGATCCTGCGGGACACATTC
>JAEXTB010000022.1 GCA_023453725.1 Bacillota bacterium
CGGCAACCATGAACAGTTCTATGACGGAATGCATTTCAACATCAAGGAGTTCTGCGTACACCGTTCTTTGCGCGGAGCAGGAATTGGCACCTCGCTGCTCGCGGAATTTGAGCGGCGGCTTTTGGAACAGGGGATTGACGTTGTGTATCTCTTTACATCAAGGACGGATGAAACGGAAGCGTTCTATCAAAAACGCGGGTTTACAAGCTGGAACAGCATGGTGATGATGGGAAAATCGCTGCACTCATAATAGTCACAAAAAAGGAGCGGAAAACCGCTCCTTTGTTTGTACATCGATATAAAAAGACTTAGTCAAATATCACAATGGCATCACTGCGTTTTACGCGGAGCAGTACGGTCTCCAATATACGCAACGCATGGTTCAGATCCTTGGTCTCCAAGTACGCCGCAGTCATATCCTGACCTACCGCGAGATCCATGTACTGCGTATCCGCACTGAGCAATATGGCCTTGTTTGCGCCAAGGACCGGCGTACGGAAAATGTTGCCGTCTACCAATGCGCTGACCCGGTCAATTTCCATTTTGCCGGTGCCGGGCTGTATGCGCTGTAGCTGCGTGTAGAGATCCGGGCTCATCACAAGGGAGAGTTTACCCCAGATCCCTTTTTCAGTAAGGACTTCAATTCCCTTTGCCACATCGGAGAACGGGTTTTCCCCGGTCTTCCAATCGTTTCTCTTGAGATGCGTGGAGCCTTCTACAGTAAACAGGCCGTCATAGTCCAGCGTCTTGCTGCCAAAGAGGATCAGCTCATCTTCCTTTTTTGCGCACTGCGCCGCAGCTTCCGCAACAGAAGACAAATCCACTGGCAGCCCGTTGTTCAGGCTGTTTTCCAGGTCTCGCCAATACAGAATAGCGTCGCTATAAAGCAGCGGCAGCTCTTTATATGCCCGGTAGCCGGTCTTCATCAGGGTGCCGTCTTCCTGCATTTCGCCGCGTTTTGTGAGATCGTCAACCGGGATACTCAGTGTGTCCGCACCCAAAGGACCATATAGGTTAATAAACCTGCGCCCGGTCAGCAGGCGGCTGGCCGTTTTCACAACGGTTTCCTCTATTTTGTTCCAAAGTTCGCCCGAAAGCGGAGAGCCTTCCCGAAACAGAAAATCCATCTCTTTCCCCTCCTTCTAAATTTCTTTTACTCTTTGATCAGGCTTCCTACCGTCGCCTGTGAGGCAGAAGTAGCGCTCTGGGAAGGGGCAATGCCCAATTCCTCAAGCATTCCTTTCACTTCATTTTCGCCGGAAAGAAAATGTACGGCTTCCTGAGGGTCCAGATGCCGAAGCAGCGTCATCAGTTCGCCTACATGCGCCTTTTCCTCGTCGCGGATATCAGAAATAATTGCTTTTGCGACAGGGTCATCCGTGGCCTGCACATGCGCGTCATAGACATAAATGGCCTCAAGTTCACCGGCGATATCCAGGCGCACCGCTTGAATCAGTTCTTCTTTTGTCAGTTTGCGGTTGACGTTACCCTGAAAAGGATTTGCAAAATTTGGCATAGCTCATTACCTCCTAAGTGTTTTATCAGTACAAACTGAGATTCTTAAACGGTATTCTATCATGTTATCACCAGAAAATCACGTTTGAAACGGAAAAATTGGAAAACTATGGCCTAAGCCTGGCTCTGCGCCCTGATTTATAGGCTGGAAAAGTGTTTTCCTATTCTGCCGGTTCCTCCATTACTCCAAACCCAGCTTTTTCCGCCGCGGACTTTGCGCGCTCCACAAGTGTATGATAACGGTCTTTTTCCGTTTCCCCAACGAGTATGCGGGCACTTTCTCCTTCAACCACCACCCGGGCTGTCGTCAGCCCGAGCCGGAACAACTCTTCCTCGGCCTCATCAATACGGGAAAGCATCTCATAGGTAAGCGGCATATCCGCAGGCAATCGGTTTGCAAGGTTCCCTTCGCCTTGGGCCGCGTCCCCCCCCATCCCTTTGCGAAGCGCCGAAACCTGAAACACCCCCATTCCGCAGTCTGCAAACGGGCTATGCGTATGGAGTTCCTGTGCGGCCTGCACACATGCGCGCGCCGTGTCATCAGTATGTAAAGCGTCCGCCACATGCTCACATCCGCGTACCCAGGCTTCATCAAGCACGGCCTGCAGAATTAACCGATGATAGTAGTAATCCCGCAAGGCGCCGTTTTGACGTATTCCCGCATCCTCCAACGCTTCCTTCTGCAAAACCACATGCTCTACACCCGCGAGCTCCGCCATACGTTTTGCCATACGCAGCCGCCGCGCAGGCAGCAGCTCCGTTTGCACCGTAACAGCAAGCACCCGCTCCTGTCCAAGCGCTGCCGCAGCTTCCCTAAGGAGACAGGCGCTGTCTGCCCCTCCTGAAACCGCCACCGCAAGGCGGTCAAATTGTTTGAGATAGTGCTGTAATTTCATTTCATTCCCCTATAAAAAACGCGTTATAACGCTTGTCACATCATAACGCGTTGTACTATTTATTTAGCGCGCCGAATAGTTTGGCGACTCTTTGGTAATGTATACATCGTGCGGATGGCTTTCCGTAAGCCCCGCGGAAGTGATGCGTATAAACCGGCCGTTCTTTCTCAGATCTTCAATGGTTGCAGCACCGCAATATCCCATGCCGCTGCGGAGACCGCCACAAAGCTGATAGACCGATTCATGCAACGAGCCTTTGTATGCTACCCGGCCTTCAACGCCTTCCGGCACCAACTTCTGCGCATCCTCCTGGAAATACCGGTCCCTGCTGCCCTTTTCCATGGCGCCGATAGAACCCATGCCACGGTATACCTTAAACCTGCGGCCCTGGTAGATTTCCGTCTCACCCGGGCTTTCATCCGTACCGGCAAGAAGGCTGCCGAGCATCACACAGCTTGCCCCCGCTGCAATCGCTTTTGTAATATCGCCCGAATACTTGACGCCGCCATCCGCAATGATGGGAATGCCGTAAGGTTCAGCGGCGCGGGCACATTCCATGACGGCTGTAATCTGTGGTACGCCAATGCCGGATACCACGCGCGTCGTGCAAATGCTGCCGGGGCCAATGCCCACTTTCACTGCGGAAACTCCGGCATGAATGAGCGCTTCCGTTGCCTCCGCGGTCGCGACATTACCCGCAATGATCT
>JAEXTB010000046.1 GCA_023453725.1 Bacillota bacterium
CACGATGCTGCCCTTATCCATCAGTACGATGCGGTCCGCGTCCTGCACAGAGGCGACGCGTTGCGCGATGATAATCTTGGTGGTTTCGGGGATATACTCGCGGAACGCCTTTCGAATATTTGCGTCGGTCTGCGTATCGACGGCGCTGGTGGAATCGTCCAGTATGAGGATTTTCGGCTTCTTCAAAAGCGCGCGTGCGATGCACAGGCGCTGCTTCTGACCGCCCGAAACGTTGGTGCCGCCCTGCTCAATGTGCGTATCGTAGCCGTTGGGAAGCCGGGAAATAAAGTCGTCCGCCTGCGCAAGCCTGCAGGCCTCCTTCAGCTGCTCATCGGTCGCGTGTGGATTGCCCCAGCGCAGGTTCTCTTTGACGGTGCCCGAAAACAGGAGGTTGTTTTGCAGCACCACGGAAACCTGGTTGCGCAGCGCTTCTATGTCGTAGGCGCGTACATCGAGACCGCCTACCCGAACCACCCCTTCCGTGGCATCGTAAAGGCGCGGGATCAGCTGGACGAGCGAGGTTTTCGAGGAGCCCGTGCCGCCCAAAATGCCGATGGTTTCCCCGGCATTGATATGCAGGTCGATATTTTGGAGCGCCATAAGCTCCGCCCTCTCGGAATAGCGGAAGCTCACGCCCGAAAAATCAATGGAGCCGTCCTTCACCTCAGAGACGGGGTGTTCGGGATTGCTCAGCGTGCTCTTTTCCTGAAGCACCTCCACGATACGGCGGCCGGATTCGTCCGCGATGGTGATCATCACGAATACCATGGAAAGCATCATCAGGCTCATCAGCGTCTGGAAGCTGTAAACCATGAGCGAGGAAAGCTGGCCCACGTTGAAGTTGAGCCCCTGCGCGGTGATGATGGTGTACGCGCCGAAGGTCAAGATGAACACCATGTTCACATACAGGCAAAACTGCATGATGGGGGCGTTAAACGCAAGAACCTTTTCGGCTCTTGTAAATTCCGAGCGCACCTCTTCGGCGGCTTTTTCAAACTTCTGCTTTTCATAGTCCTCGCGTACGAAGGATTTTACCACGCGGATGCCCTGAATGTTTTCCTGAATGGAGCCGTTGAGCGCGTCATACTTGCGAAACACCCTTTTGAATATCGGAAACGCCTTGCGGATGATGAAATACAGCCCCACGCCGAGAACCGGTATCACAACCACAAAGATCAGCGCCAGGCTGCCGCCCATGATAAACGCCATGATGACGGCGAAAATGAGCATCAGCGGGCTTCTGACGGCTACGCGGATAATCATCATGTACGCATTCTGGACGTTGCTCACATCCGTTGTAAGCCTTGTTACAAGCGACGACGAGGAGAACCTGTCGATGTTTTCAAAGGAAAAGGACTGGATGCTGTAAAACATATCCTTTCTGAGGTTACGCGAGAAGCCGCTCGCCGCCGTGGCGGCCGCCGTGCCCGAAAGCCTGCCGAACACGAGCGAAAGGCTTGCCATCGCCAAAAGCAGCAGCCCGTACTTCAAAATGACGTCGATGCCGCAGCCCGCCTTGATCTGGTTGACGAGCTGAGCGGTGATGAAGGGAATGATGCACTCGATTACAACCTCCATCGACACGTAAGCCGGCGCCTGAATGGAGGACTTTTTGAATTCCCTTATGCTTTTTATGAGGATCTTCCACATTCCGTTAACTTTTCTCCTCTTTAACGGCGGGATACATGATCCCGCCAAACTTGCTCTTTCTCTTTGGCCGCGAGGTGCGGCCGGCTGCTTTTCCGGCTTATCTTGACGATTCCCCGCGGATGACGTCCGCGGCCGCCTCAAACAGCGGGTCGGTTTTGAGGAAATCCAAATGCTCAACAAGCTTTTCTAAAATTCCGCCTAGCTGCGTCTTTTCCTGCCCACTCAGGCATTCGAACATCCGCTCGAGCGTGCGGGCGTAGTGTGCCTTCATCTGGAGGGCCATGTCCTTTCCTGCGGGCGTAAGCGCAAGCTTCACCTGCCGCTTATCGTCGCAGCTTTTTTTGCGCTCCACCAAGGACGCCTCCTCCATCTTTTGAAGGATTTCGCTCAAAGCGCCGGAGCTTATCTCAAGCACATCCTGAAGCTCCTTTTGGGTAAGGCCTTCCTGATTCAAAAGCGTCACGAGAATGCGCCGCTGCCCTGCTTTTCCGCCCGTTTGATAATAAAGAAAATGTCCGCACGCCCTTAAGCGCAGCGCCAGCGCATGTTCCTGCTTCAGTTCCAATATAGTCAACTCCTTTTTTGCGTTACATCTCTTTTTTGCTTTGCACCAAGAAGTTAGGTACCAAGCGATATTTTACATCCAAAGCTTCCATTTCGCAACGTATTTACGCGCGGCGCTTATAAGTCCCATTCAATGGACAGACAGTTGGAGGGGAAGTTTATCAACAAAACAGAAGCAACGTAACTAGAATGATTTTCCTTTTTCTTATATGGCACGTTGCAGTTAACAGTCCTATTCAGGAATTGCAATGTAATCTCTTGCAAACTTTAGTAAAGCAATATTCACGTATAAAACCTGCGGAATATTGACCGCAGGTTGCTTCTTTTGAAGGGCATCGGCCGTTTTGGCTGACTTAACGGTTCAAATTCATCTTAATCAGGGGGGCTTCGTATAAATCACCATAATAGGTAGACTAACATCAAGAGCTTTTGAACAACCGTAGCAGATTTCTGAATACCTGCTTTGATTGATTCGCCTTTAAAAACTGCAAAACATTTCCAAGATATCGTTGAGAATGCAAAAAGCCACGACGGTTCATGTTCATCGCGGCTGCTATTTCATTATGGAATTTATGTAAGGGTTCACATCCTTAACTGGTTGATTCTAATCTTTCTAGTTCACGTTCCTGATAAAGGCGACAAAATCAAGATTGCTGTTGATGTCAATCTGGCGCACGTACCTATTTCACAGAATTATTGCGACTGCCTCGGAGTATGATTATTAGCTGCGTTTATAAGCTAAAAACGATTAAGCATATCGGAAGTATAATTAATCGTCGGTTATGATCATTTCAGGGAGGTACGTGTGCGCTATTGCGCATTTTCAAGCATACCCACCGGCATTAATGAATTCAGCATAAAAAGCCTGTTTGAATGACAGGTATTGAATTCTAGGGAGAGATCATGCCCAGGAGTTAAGCCAAAATGCATTAATGTATACCAAAGGGGGTCGTCGGTGACATCATATACAGTGCCGTTTACGGCAACGTAGGCCGGGTTACCGTTTGTGCCGTTATAAAGCGAAAGCTCTTCGCGGGTAAACACGCGTGTTGTCCCTTGGGCAGCAAGCGGGGGGTCTTGGTCGATTTGCGTTTGCTTGTCATATCTCACGGCTGCACAGCCCTCTCTTGGAAATTTTTAAAGTATATGACAGCATATTAATATTATAACTTTTACGGCAAAAGAAGAAAGTACTCTCTCCAACCACATTCTTTAGAAGGTGGAAGCCATCTTCGATCGAATAGGCGTCGCGTTCGGAGAAAATTTTCAAGGAGGGCAGCATAGAGAAATTCAACGCCGTTTTCTGAATATTCGCCAGTCAAACCGAAGCCGGGCGACCTGTGGGATGTATACGCTCTGCCTGTCAAACCCGACATCCATAATGCGAATTTTAGAAAGCCGCCTGGCCGTGATGAAAAGACTGTACAAGCTCATCGTGTTCCACTTCGGATGGGAACGCCACGGGTTGAGGATCTAGGCCGTTACAAAGGACATACAATTATACCATTGCATTGATATCGGAAACGCAGTATTATAGCGAGTCCTTTCGGACTTTTAAAAATCAGCTATTGCATAAGCAATAGCTGATTAAAAATGAAAGATTAACGGCATTTAGGAGAAAAGATGGGGAGAAACACCACTTGATGCCAAGGCGCTTTCGGGTCGTCTCAGAATTTGCTTCACACCTGCTTCAGACTCTTGTTTATGCTGGTAGGCACCAGCTTGGAGGGGCATAAGGATTTCGACCCTCTTGTTCAAATGACTATATACGTTTCGTCCCATATCTACCGCGGCGCAACCGATTGATCAGCTTCACGATTTCATACCACAGCACCGCAGCCGCAGCGATACCCGCCGAGCAAAAGAACTGCCCCGCCGTGAGCGGCGCAAGTTTCAGTAACCCTGAGAGCGGCGTATAAAGAATGATTGCCAGCATGAGCAACGTGCCGATATTGACTGCCCACATTACTCCGTCTTTTGCAAGGCGGGAGATAGACTGAAACGCAAAATCACGGTCTGAACTGTTCACCTGAACCAGGAACAGGTTAGACAGCATGATGATGACAAGGCCCATAGCGCGGGCGACAGGCGCATTCGCCGGATCGCCTGCAAGAACAGTAAAATATGTCCCGAAAGAAGCGGCAAAAACAACGAGCCCCTGAATAATACTTTTCAGTAAGGTTCGTCCGTCTAAAAGCTTCGCTTGCGGATCGCGCGGTCTGCGAGTCATGATGTCGGTTTCAGCCGCCTGGCGCCCCAATACGACAGAGCAGGTGGGGTCAATTAAAAGCTCAAGCAGGACAATGTGCAGGGGCAGAAGCATTAGCGCAGCCGGGGCAACGCCGAGAATGGGGGCGAGCAGTGACGTGAAGGCAATGGGGATATGAATGGTAAATACATACCCGACCGCCTTACAGATATTATCGTAAATTCTCCGGCCGTCTTTCACTGTCTCGACAATGGTCGTGAAGTTATCATCCATCAGGATGAGATCCGCAGCCTCACGGGAAACCTCGCTTCCGCGCTTGCCCA
>JAEXTB010000051.1 GCA_023453725.1 Bacillota bacterium
ATAAAGGATGGCCCATGCAGATTACGCTTGCCCGCCTGCAGCAATACCGCAGCTATGAGCGCCTGGTATGGAAACCCGCGCAGGGATTGTGCGTGTTGCTCGGCGAAAATGCGGCAGGCAAAACCAACGTGCTCGAGGCGCTCTTTTTATGCGCGTTAGGCCGCAGCCACCGCACCCGGCATGATTCTGAGCTCATCCGGTACGGGGAAGCAGCCGCGTATGTGGGCCTGGAACTCAACAAGCGCACCGGCACACACCAAATTGAATGCCGTTTGTTCAAAGAAGGGCGGCGGGAACTGAAAGTGGACGATATGTCGCTTTCCCGCTCGGGCGAACTTCTTGGCACACTGCATGTGGTGATGTTTTCTCCCGAGGACCTGCGCCTGATCAAACAGGGGCCCGTAGAGCGGCGCCGGTTTATGGACATGGAGCTTTCCCAGCTCCAGCCCGCTTACTATTACCGCCTGCAGCAATACAACCTCGCGCTCAAACAGCGCAACGCGCTTTTGAAAAACCCCGCGGCAAACTCTGCGCTCCTTGCGCCCTGGGACGAACAGCTTTCCATACTTGGCGCCGGATTGATCCACGCGCGGGCCGCATTTATGGAAAAGCTCGCGGTACTTGCCGGAGACCTCCACAGGGAGCTGTCCGGCGGGGAACGCCTGCACGTGGTATATGAGCCCGCGTTTGAACCGGGCACTGTACAGCAGACCGCAGCGCGCATGCAGCAGGCGCTATCAGCCTCGTTGGAGCGCGATATGCGTACAGGTACCACACAGCAGGGCCCGCACCGGGACGATATCCTGTTGGAGCTCGACGGCGTGGATGTGCGTGCCTACGGCTCACAGGGGCAGCAGCGCACTGCAGCACTCGCTTTAAAACTTTCCGAGCTTGCCCTGATGAAGGAGTTGGGTGGGGAAGCCCCCGTACTGCTGCTCGACGATGTCTTATCCGAGCTTGACGCAGCAAGGCAGCGTATGCTTGCGTGGGCCATGCAGGGTTCCCAGACGTTTCTGACCTGCACCCAGCTTGCGGGGCTTGCAAGCGCCGGGATGACGGATATGACGGTATATCAAGTAGAAAACGGAACCGTTACAAAGACGGATATGGGGAATACTTGACACGTTGAAAATCTGCACTTTATACGCTTATGCGGCAAGCGCAAAGGAGAACACAAATGATTGTACACATCGGCTGGGAAGTCTGCGTTCCTTCACGGGACGTCATCGCCATATTGGATATGAAAAGCGCGCTCTCCTCGCCGGAGACCGCGCAGTTTATCCGCCTTGCAAAAGAGCAGCAGAGGTTCACCCCCTGCGCCGAAGGAGAACGCGCTTACCTGCTGGTGCAGGAAGAGGCAAGCGATGTGGTACGGGTCATCGCTTCCGCCATCAGCCCCTCCACGCTGCAAAAACGCTTTATGAGCGACGGGCTCAATGAACTCATTAACGCCTGAAGGCTTGCTGATTGATAAAACTGATGCCGCCTGAAGGGCCCTGCATCTTAAAATACATGTACCACCAAGCATCCCGCGCCGGATGCACGAAAGGACAGATAGTCTCATGGAACAAAACGCAACACTCCAAAACGGACAGAACGGGAACTCTTACGACGCCTCACAAATCCAGGTGTTAGAAGGCCTGGAGGCCGTGCGCCGCAGACCCGGCATGTACATCGGCTCAACAGACACCCGGGGCTTGCACCACCTGGTTACCGAAATCGTGGATAACTCCATCGATGAAGCGTTGGCCGGATACTGCAAGAATATCTCCATCACCATCCACGCGGACAATTCCGTTACGGTACAGGACGACGGGCGCGGTATTCCCGTAGGCTACCATGAAAAAACCGGGAAGAACGCGCTGGAAGTTTCGCTTACCATACTGCACGCGGGCGGCAAGTTCGGCGGTGGGGGATATAAGGTCTCCGGCGGCCTGCATGGCGTGGGTTTAAGCTGCGTCAACGCGCTTTCTGAAAAGCTGGTTGCCACCGTATGCCGCGAAGGGGAAGTATTCCAGCAGACGTATGCGCGCGGCATTCCCACCACAGAGGTCGAGCTGATCGGCACCTGCCCGGTGGAAGAGCATGGCACCACCATTTGGTTTTTGCCGGACGCCGAAATATTTGATGAAGTGAACTTCCACTTTGAAACGCTGGTTACCCGGCTAAGGGAGCTTGCGTTCCTGAACGCGGGCATTCAGATTTGTGTGGAGGACCAGCGCGAAGGGCAGACCTCGCAGAAAACATTCTGCTATGAGGGCGGTATTATCTCCTTTGTGCAGCATTTGAACAAAAACAAAGAGATACTGCATCCGGAGCCCATTTATATTTCCGCCGCGCGCGAAGAGGGTGGCACAGAAACCGCAAGCGTGGAAGTCGCAATGCAATATAACGACGGCTACAACGAGACAATATTCACGTTTGCCAACAACATCTCCACCATAGAAGGCGGCGCGCACCTGGTGGGCTTTAAAAGCGCGCTGACCCGCGGCATCAACGACTACGCGCGTAAATACAACCTGCTCAAAGCAGCCGACCCCGCGCTTTCGGGGGAAGACATCCGCGAAGGGCTGACCGCCATCATCAGCGTCAAGCTAATGGAGCCGCAGTTTGAAGGCCAGACCAAGACCAAGCTTGGCAACGCCGATATCCGTCCTATGGTGGACGGTGCCCTTGCAAACGGGCTTTCCACTTATTTGGAAGAAAACCCTTCCGTCGCACGGCTGTTGATTGACAAGTGCATTACGGCATTCCGGGCAAGAGACGCCGCCCGCAAAGCGCGCGAACTGACCAGAAGAAAGACTGCGCTTGATAGCACGGCGCTCCCCGGCAAGCTTGCCGACTGCCGTGAAAAAGACCCGTCTAAGTGCGAGTTGTTTATTGTAGAGGGCGACTCCGCAGGCGGTTCCGCAAAGCAAGGAAGGAACCCGCAATTCCAGGCCATCCTCCCTCTGCGCGGCAAAATACTCAACGTAGAAAAGACACGTTTGGATAAGATTCTCGCCAACGCGGAAATCAAGGCAATGATCACCGCATTCGGCGCGGGGCTTGATACGGACTTTGACGTAAACAAGCTCAGGTACCACAAGATTGTCTGCATGACGGACGCGGACGTAGACGGAAGCCATATCCGCACGCTGCTTTTGACCTTCTTCTACCGGCATATGCGCCCGCTCATTGAGCAGGGGTATGTGTACGTGGCCCAGCCGCCGCTCTATAAAATCAGCCGCGGTAAGATTGAGCGCTACGCGTATTCCGATGAAGAGCTTGAAGCCATACTCACCGAGATCGGGCGCGATCCCAAGCCCAACATTCAGCGCTACAAAGGGTTGGGCGAAATGAACCCGGAGCAGCTTTGGGATACGACCATGGACCCCGACCGCCGTATCATGAAGCAGGTGCATCTAGACGAAGACATACTGGTCGACGATGAAATTTTCACCATACTGATGGGCGATAAGGTCGAGCCCCGCCGTGAGTTCATTGAAGCGAACTCGAAACTCGTCACGGATCTGGACATATAAAGAGTACGCTCCTTTTCTTTCCACGAAAGAAAAGGAGCAAAAGAAAGCGAAACATAGATACCCATGTATGGGTTTCCAAAGGGACGTTACGTCCCTTTGGTAGGGGTTTGGGGGCAATGCCCCCAACGTACCCTCAAAACAGCAGAAAGGTACGTAAGACTTTATGAGCGATATCCTCCGCATACAGCCCTTGCCCATTGAGCATGAAATGAAGCACTCCTTCATTTCCTACGCGATGGCGGTCATCATCAACCGCGCCTTGCCGGATGTTCGAGACGGCTTAAAACCCGTACACCGCCGCATCCTGTATTCCATGGACGAACTGGGTTTACAGCCGGATAAGCCGTTCCGTAAATCCGCGCGTATTGTCGGCGACGTGCTGGGTAAATACCACCCGCACGGCGACAGCTCCGTATATGACGCCATGGTGCGTCTGGCACAGGATTTTAACACCCGGTATCCGCTGGTGGAGGGCCACGGCAACTTCGGTTCGGTAGACGGCGACTCCGCTGCGGCCATGCGTTATACGGAAGCAAAGTTTTCAAAGCTCGCAGCGGAAATGATGGCGGACATCGAGAAGAACACCGTCGATTTCGTGCCCAACTTTGATGAAACGCTGTTGCAGCCCAGTGTGCTTCCTTCCCGGTTCCCCAATTTGCTTGTGAACGGCTCGGGCGGTATTGCGGTTGGTATGGCGACAAACATTCCCCCGCATAACCTCAACGAAACGATCGATGCGCTGTGCTATCTCATCGACAATCCGGACGCCACGGTGGATGAACTGATGGAATACATCCCCGGCCCGGATTTCCCGACGGGCGGCGTGATTATGGGCCGTTCCGGCATTGCTTCCGCCTACCATACCGGGCGTGGGCGCATTGTAGTAAGGGCAAAAGCGGAGATTGAGCAGCTGCCGCAGAACAAGAGCCGCATTATCGTGACGGAAATTCCGTACCAGGTAAACAAAGCACGGCTGGTAGAGCGCATTGCCGAACTCATACACGACAAAAAGATCGAGGGCATTTCGGACCTTCGCGACGAGACCGACCGCACGGGCATGCGAATTGTCATCGACCTGAAAAAAGACGTCAACGCCAACGTCATATTGAACCAGCTTTATAAGCACACGGCGATGCAGGATACGTTCGGCGTCATCACAATCGCCCTCGTGGACGGCGAGCCCAAGGTATTGTCGCTGCGCGAAATGCTGACGCATTACCTTGCGCACCAGAAAGATGTCGTCACCCGCCGCACACAGTATGACCTGGAGCGCGCGCAGGAACGCCTGCACCTGTTGGAAGGGTTAATCAAGGCGCTTGACAACATCGACGAGATCGTAGACCTGATCAAGGCCTCCCCCAACGGTGCAGAGGCAAAAGCCCGCCTGATGGCGCGGTTCGACTTTAGCGAAAAGCAGGCGCAGGCAATACTCGATATGCGCTTGCAGCGTTTGACTGGACTGGAGCGCGAGAAGATACTGGCTGAGTTTGACGAGCTGACGAAGACCGTTGCCTACCTGCTGAGCATACTTGCAGATGAAAAGCTGCTTTTGAGCATCATCCGGGACGAAGCGCTTGAAGTCAAACGCAAATATGGCGATAAGCGGCGCACCGAAATCACGGACATCATCGAAGATATCGATATGGACGACATCATCCAGGAAGAGGAGATGTGCGTCACGCTGACACGGTTTGGCTACATCAAGCGCCTCTCTTCCGATACGTACCGCGCGCAGAACCGCGGCGGACGCGGCGTCATGGGCCAGGGTACGCGTGAAGAGGACTTTGTGGAGCACCTGTTTGTGACCTCCACGCACGCGCATATCCTGTTCTTTACGAACTACGGGCGCGCGTTCAAGATCAAGTGTTACGTCATCCCCGAGGCGGGACGCGCCGCAAAAGGCACGGCGATTGTCAACCTACTGCAGCTTTCGGGCGGCGAGCGCATTACGGCGATGTTCCCTGTCACAAAGGACGACGAAGGCGAATTCCTTGTCATGGCCACCCGCCAGGGTGTCATCAAAAAGACTTCCCTTTCGGACTTTGACAACATCCGCAAGGGCGGCCTCATTGCCCAGAACCTGCGCGAAGGCGATGAACTGATTGCGGTTGAGCTTTCCGGCGGCAACGATGAATTCATGCTCGCCACCAGCAAGGGCAAGTGCATACGCTTTGATGAAAACGATGTGCGCGCAATGGGCAGAGGTGCTACGGGCGTGAAGTCTATTTCGCTTGATGAAGAAGACGTTGTGGTTTCCATGGTGCGCGTTGTTGCGGGGGCGGACGTCTTAACCGTAACCGAAAACGGCATGGGCAAGCGCACACCGGAAGAAGCATACCGCGGCCAGAAGCGCGGCGGCAAGGGCATTATCGCCATGCAGATCACGGACAAGACCGGCGATCTGTGCGGTATTGCCATGGTAACGGGCGAAGAGGACCTGCTCTTGATCCGTGACGACGGCATGGTGATCCGCCTGCCGATGGAACAGATCAGCGTAACGGCTGGGCGCGGTACGCAGGGCGTGCGGCTCATGCGCGCAGACGGCGGCACAAGGGTCGTAAGCATTGCCATCGCTCCCAAGGCGGAGAACGGCGAGGCCGAACTCACGGAAGCGGAACCTGACATCACACAGATGGAAGGAAAACTGCTCGGCGGGGAAGACTCTGAGTAAGTTATTGTTCTTGGGGGCTCTGCCCCCAAACTCCCGCTTAGGGCCGTAACGGCCCTAAGAACCCCAATCATTTAATATGTAACCCTTGAGGCTAACCATGACCAACACGCAATACCCAACTGAACTCACACAGCTCGCCCGCTTATTCATAGAAGCGGGCGCTGCTTTATATGCCGTCGGCGGTATGCCTAGAAACGCGCAATTCGATCTTCCACCCAGCGATATGGACATTTGTTCCAAAATGCTGCCGGAAGATGTACTGCTGCTTTGTAAGGAACATGGTTACAAGTGCATTCCCAAAGCGCTGCAGTTTGGTACGGTGGAGATCCACGCAGGGGACTATCACTTTGAGCACACGACATTCCGTGGCGATGTGTATGGCGAAGGCGGAACGCATAGGCCGGAGGCGGTGCGTTTCAGCCAAACGATAGAGGACGACGCGTTCCGGCGCGACTTTACCTGCAACGCGCTGTATGCGGATATCCTAACCGGAGAATTCATTGACCCGACGGGCGGTATAGCAGATATTAAGAACAGACTCATCCGCGCAACATCCAAAGACCCGGCAGTCATTCTGCGGGATGACGGGCTGCGGGTACTGCGTCTTGTTCGCTTTGCGTGCGAGCTTGGGTTTGCGATTGAAGAAGCAACGTGGCGCGCCGCGTGTGAAAATGTCAGCGGCCTAGCAGATATCGCCTGGGAGCGAAAACGGGACGAACTGAACAAAATCCTGCTTTCGGATGTGCGGTATGCTAAACTGACGGAAGTACAGCAATCCCCGGTGCTTCGCGGGTTGCTGCTGCTCCATGAACTGAATGCACTTCCTTATCTGATCCCCGAACTGCTCGAAGGGAATGGCATCACACAGCGCCCGCAATACCACGCCTACGACGTGCTCCACCACAACTTGCATGCATGCGCGGAAGCGCCGCCAACGCTTACGATGCGCCTTACCGGGCTTTTACACGATATCGGCAAGCCCGCAGCACTGCGGGAAAAAGGCCTCCCACCCGATGCGGGCGGACACGCTGAAAACCCCGCCGCACTTTTGCCGCACGGCACAACGCCCATGCTGGGCCACGATACTTTGGGCGCGCCTATTTCCCGGGCAATAATGGAAAGGCTCCGATATCCGGCCGCACTCATCGATGAGGTCGCGTTTTTGGTGGAACAGCACATGTACGATCTGAACGGCCGCGCGCGGGAAACCACGCTCCGGGCCAAGTTCGCTTCCATTGGGTACGAGCGCGCACAGCGCTTGTGTGAGATCCGGGAAGCGGATGTACGGGGCTCCGGGCTGTCTCCGTATTTTGAAGCGACCCGCTGGCGGGCGGTGCTCAACAAAATGAAACTCGAAGGCGCGCCGTTTTCGGAAAAGGAGCTCAAGTGTACGGGCAAGGACATTATGGAATGGCTGAACCTGCCACCAAGCGAGAAGGTGGGGGAGATAAAGCATAAACTGCTGCTGCACTGCGCACGCCACCCGAGCGACAATACGCCGGAGCGGCTTAAAAGGATTGCCATAGGGATGATGCATGATAAGGGGTAATGCATCCGGCATGAATATTAGCGCACAAGCATAAGGGATCCTTCATATGAAGGATCCCTTATTGATATTGAAATAGAGGTGTGGATTCCTTTATGAGCGCTCAAAGCGCTCCGACTCCGAATGGGGTTTCACCGTGGTTTCAAAACTGAGGGATGGGGATCAGACCATCCTGCCGGACGATTTTCCGCCGCCAACGTATTCCATAGCTTATGAACCGAGAAAGTTAACTTAGGAAAACAAAGGCTCCGCATTTCTTGTAAAGCGGAGCCTTTTGTCTTACTCTAACCGAATGAAATCGTCAGAATTTCCTCCGTAATGATTCATCAATCGGGATACATCATTCCCTGAGCTTGCCGCCCGCTGCAGAAAGCGACTCGAGTATCGCCTTGACGGCTGCCGTAATGTCCTCGTCGTTCAATGTCCTGTCCTCCGCGCGCAGCGTGAAGGAATAGGCCATGCTCTTTTTGCCTACGGGTACCGTGCCGCCGCGGAATACGTCAAAGAGCTGTGCGTTCTCTACCAGCACCCCTGCGGGCAGAGCCTTTGCCTGCTCGATGGCGGTTTTGAGTGTTTCTGCGGAAACGCTTTCTTCCGCGAGCACCGCAAGATCGCGCTGTACCACGGGGTAACGCGGCAAGGCCTGGTAGGTACGGGAGCGGGTGGAGAGCGCCAGGAGAGACGCAAAGGGCAGTTCCGCCACATAGACGCGGGAATCGATATCGAACGCCGCAGCCGTATCCGGGTGTACTTCTCCAAGCTCGGCTAAGAGCGTAGTACCGGAATAAACGAGCGCCGTGCGGCCGGGGTGCAGATATGCGCCGCCGCCGCGTTCAAAGCGAACGTCCGGTATCCCCAGGACTTCAAAAAGCTGCTCCAAAGAACCTTTGAGCGTGAAGAAATCCTCTCCGGTGCCCATGAATAGGAGGCCCACCATCTTGCGTTCTTCCGCAAGCACATCGCTGTTATCAATATGCACATTGCCCACTTCAAAGAAGCGGCCCTGTCCGGTGCGACGGTTGAGGTTGAGCGCCGCGGACTTGAGCATGCCGATTAAGAGAGTGGTGCGCATGAGGCTCTGGTCCTCGCCAAAGGGGTTTAGAATGCGCACGGCCTTTCGCTTTTCATCCTCTGCCGGGAGGCGCAGCGCCTCAAGGGCAGCGGGGCCGGTAAAGTTGTAGTTGTACATTTCATATGCGCCAAGCGCTACAAGGCTGTCCTTTACCGCATCCTCCAGCTTGAAGGGAGGGGTAAGCCTGCCCGGGAACGTATCCCCGCGCATGAGCGTAGGCGCAATGTTGTAATAGCCATAGATACGGGCGACTTCTTCTGCGATATTCCAATCCGCCTCAATGCCGCTTTCAATATCCGTACGGTAATGCGGCACGCTCACGCGCAGCTTTTCTCCACGCGGAGTGGAGGAAATGTTGATAGTGGCAAGCATATCCGCCATTTCCTGCCCGGTGAAGCCGGTATTCAAAATGCGGTTGACATGCGCAATGTCGATATCGACTTCGCGGTTCTCTAGATTTGCGGCGCAGACGTCAATGACGTCGCCCACCACGCGCCCAGCCTTGAGTTCTTCCACCAGTTCAATGGCGCGGTCCAGCGCCAGCCCGGCGTTCACCGGCTCCACGCCTTTGATAAAGCGGGCGGCGGCGTCCGTCACGTGCTTTAACTTTCTTGCGGTAGAGCGAATGTTGCTGTTCTTGAACACGGCGCTTTCAAACAGTACGGCCTTGGTTTCAGGCTTGATTTCGGAGTTCTCTCCGCCCATGACACCTGCGATGCCGACGCCCTTCTGCGGATCGGCAATGAGCAGCATGGAAGGATCCACGGGCCGGTCTTTGCTGTCAAGCGTCCGTACGGTCTCGTTTTCGTACGCATTGCGGACGACGATGTGCGCATCCGCGACACACGCAAGGTCAAACGCGTGCATGGGATGGCCGTATTCCACCATGACGAAGTTCGTGATATCCACGATGTTGTTAATCGGCCGTAACCCCACGCTCCTGAGCTTTTTCTGCATCCAGGCGGGAGAAGGCTCGATGACGATGTCCGTCACCACGCGCGCGGCATAGCGCGGGCAGAGTTCGGTATTCAAAACCGTTACTTTCGCATACTCTTCCGCACGGCCTTCGCCCTTGACCGCTTTGCTCACCGGCTCACGGAAGGGTTTGTTGAGCGCTGCCGCCACCTCGCGGCACATGCCGATGATGCTTTGGCAGTCCGGACGGTTCGGCGTGAGCTCAATGTTGAACACCACATCGTCAAGCCCAAGCGCTTTCGCAATCGGCTGGCCCGCAGCATGCTCGCCCTTGATGTCCAACAAGCCGTGTACTTCGCTGCCGGGATAATCTGCATCCGTTATCCCCAGCTCTTTGCCGGAGCACAGCATGCCTGCGCTTTCCACCCCACGCATCACGGTGGGCGCAATGGTAATGCCGCCGGGCAGGGTTGCGCCGGGCAGGGCCACGGGGGCGATCATGCCCTCATATACATTGGGCGCACCGCAGACGATGGTGCGCAAGCTTCCTTCGCCCGCGTCCACCGTACAAATATGCAGTTTTTCCGCGTTGGGGTGCTCCGCTACCCGTACGACACGACCGGTCACAACACCGGACACATCGGGCAGTTCGGGCAGGACATCCGCCACTTCAAAGCCGCGCCACATCATTTTTTCCACAAACGCATCGTGGGTGACGTCGTACTCCATGTATTCCTTGAGCCATTTTAAAGGCAATTTCATTGTCTATCTCCTCCTTACCTTAGAACTGTCCCAGGAAGCGGGCGTCGTTCTCGTACTCGAGCCGGATGTCGGTAATGCCATACTTCAGGCTGGTGATGCGGTCCACACCCAGACCGAACGCAAACGCGCTCCATTCGTGCGGGTCAAGGCCGCAGTTTTCAATTTCGTGCGGGTTTGTGACGCCGCAGCCCAAAATCTCCAGCCATCCGGTGTGTTTGCACAGGCGGCAGCCCTTGCCGCCGCAGATGGTGCAGGAGATGTCAAGCTCCGCGGAAGGTTCCGTGAACGGGAAGTAGCTCGGGCGGAAGCGGGTTTTGACATCCTCGCCGAATACGGCGTGTACAAACGTATCCAATGTGCCCTTTAAATCCGCCAGCGTGATGTTTTTATCCACCACCAGCCCTTCCATCTGCATGAAGATGGGGGAGTGGCTTGCGTCCACTTCATCCACGCGGAAGCAGCGGCCGGGGATGACCACGCGGAAAGGTGGTTTCATGGTAAGCAGCGCCCTCGGTTCGCAGTTGGTGGTATGTGTCCTTAATACCACACGGTCGTTGATATAGAAGGTGTCCTGCATGTCCCGGGCGGGATGGTCCGGAGGCATGTTGGGCAGTTCAAAATTGTACTTATCCAGCTCCACCTCGGGGCCGTCAAACGTAATGAAGCCCATGCCGACGAGCGCATCCCGGATCTCGCGGTAGGTCTGCGTCATGGGGTGGAGCCTGCCGCGCGGCATAATACGTTTGCCCGGCTCGGTAATATCAAGCGTTTCCCGAGCAAAGCGCAGCTCTTTTTCCGCCGCGGCGATGGCGGCGCGCTTTTCTAAAATGGCTTCCTCCAGCTCCCGCTTCAGGCGGTTCGCCTCCTGCCCAAGTTCCGCACGGGCCTCCTTGCTCAGCTTGCCCATGGTGCGAAGCACCTCGGTAAGTGAACCGTTGCGGCCCAGCACGCTTACCATCAGGGCTTCAATATCGTTTTCTCCTTTGGCTTCCTGCAAGCGCGCCCAAGCCTGTTCTCCTATGGATTTTAAGTGTTCGAGCATAGTTCCTGCCTCCTTATGTTCCATCCGTTTACGAAATTCGCACTAAAATAAATAAAGCGCACCGCCCCCGCAAGGGACGATGCGCGTACGCGTTCGTGGTACCACCCAATTTCGCCCCGCAAATACGGAGCCTTTGACGCTGTATCGGGCTTACCCGCCGCCGACTACACACCCTAGATTGGGCTTCACCGGGGATGCTCGGGAGAGAAATGGCCTATCCTGCGCCGCATACGCCGCTTTCAGCACGGGGATTTTCCCGGCGGCGTTCTCTTTCCATGCACAGCAGCGGATGCCCGGCTCCGTCATTGCATTGCCTGTATCAGCAATATTTTAGCACAAAGCCGCCATGTTTTGCAAGCAGGCAGGCCTTAAGACCTTCGTCTGACTATTTATGCGCACATATCGCATGTTTATCCGCGATTTTCGACAAACATTTTGTAAAAAGTTTCATGGAAAATTAATTGTATATATTCTACCATATGGTACAATAAACTGAATCTACCGAATCTCTGCGGCAGGAGCATGCATATGCCCGCTTATTATCCGTTATCTCCAAACAGTTGCATCCTCCCTTGTGGACGCAATTGCGTTGACGGGTTAATGCTTTTGCGCTCTGTCCGAGACGAAAGCATTGCGGCGGCGTTTTTTGACCCACAATATCGGGGGGTGCTCAACAAACTCAGCTATGGCAACGAGGGCGTCACCCGGGGGATACGCAGAGCGCAGCTCCCCCAAATGGAGGAGCCTGTAATCCGGGATTTTTTACTGGAATTGAACCGGGTCTTAAAAAGAAGCGCCCACCTGTTCCTTTGGGTGGACAAATTTCATTTGTGTGAAGGCATTCCGCCCTGGCTGGAGGACACCGCGCTTGAAATTGTGGATATGATTGTATGGGATAAGGAACGCATCGGTATGGGATACCGCACACGCCGCACCGCAGAATATCTTATCGTACTTCAAAAACGTCCCAAGCGGGCAAAAGGCATATGGCGCGACCATACCATGCCGGACGTATGGCGGGAGCCCGCCTCCAGACGGCACCCGCATGCAAAGCCCATCCTCTTGCAGACGCGGCTGATTGAGGCAGTGACAGAAGAGGGGGACTGGGTTTTGGATCCCACCGCCGGAAGCTATTCTGTCTTATCCGCCTGCAATGCGGCGAGCCGGAACTTTATCGGCGGGGATCTGCTGCCTTATGAGGAAGAAAACGAAGAGGCATAGCTTTCACCAATTCAGTAAGCAAAACGATACCCCGCCCGCTGCAAACAATCCGTTGCGGCAGCCAGGGTATCTTTTTTGATCAGAATATAATCTGTATTGTAGGTGGAAACCGCGAATATGGGAATGTTGTTTTGCGCCAGTACACCCGCGAGCTTTGCTAAAATCCCGGTGAGGGAAAAATCCAATTCTCCGCAGATGCGCATGGCGCGCCAGCCATGTTCGCTGACAATCGCGCTTTGCGGCACATATTGGGTGGGACACACGAGCGATAATTCCTCATCCGTACTCCCGATAAAAAGGAAGGGCGCGGAGAAATCCACTTCCTCCGGCCCGTTTACTTTGCAAACGGAGAATTCTCCGCCCAACAGCTGCAACTCCATTTCTCTTACCCTTCCGCGATCTCGCCCAATACCTCATACGTATTGACGTCAACCGCATAGGAAGGTGCGCCCTCCACATTGGGATCGATTACCACCTGATACACGCGGGGGAATGTCATTTCCACAGCTTCTCCGCCGGAAAACGGACGGATGGTGATCGTACTGTTCTCAAGCAGCGCAACGCTTGCCGCAGCGGCGTCCACATTGCCCCTTGTTTCCGTCAGCAGGGCGGTGACGGCATCCAATGCATGCTGCTGCTCCTGCGTAAGCGCCACTGGGCCCGTCATCATGTTGGCCTGACCTGCTCCGCTTGCGGCGTTGCCCGTAGACGAGTCAGAAGGCGCAGGTTCCACCGGTGCAGCCGGAGCGGGCACATCAGCAGACGGTGCTTGTGGTGCCTCCGAGGGCGCTTCAATCGCCATGGGCGCTTCCGCAGCGTACAGCGACGCTTCAGGCGTTCCGGCTTCGGGCGCTGCCTCTTCAGCCGCCATGCGCACATCCTGCTGCATCTCGGATGGCGCTGCCTTTGCTTTCCCATCCTGCTGCCAATATTGGCTCGTTCCCAACACGATCAGCAGCGCGGCTGCCGCCGTAGAGAAACTGATGGTCCATCTGCGTAAATTCTTGCGCCTGCGGGCCGCAAGCTCATCCACAACCGGTCCGCTTCCCTGATCCGTCTGCCCGCTTTCGATCTTTGCAAAGATCTGATGCTTCCAGTCAGAGAGAGGCAGGGCATCGTTTTCTTCCGCCGCCACATCGCGCAGCAGCAGATCGATATCAAGTTCTTTTTGATCTTTTTCTTTGTTATGCATACAACCCGCCTCCTTTCTTCAGTTCATTCTTGAGCATCTCTCGTCCGCGGGACATGCGGCTTTTGAGCGTGCCTTCGCCTGTTTGTAACAGCGCTGCAATCTGGCGGTAATCCAACTCCGCAAAATAATACAGGAACAATGGCTCCCGGTATTTTTCGGGCAGATTGCTGAGCGCTTTTTTGATCGCCTCACGCGTCTCGTTCTTTTCAGCCTGCGCTTCCGGACCCGGGGCCGTATCCGGCTCCGCGACGCCCGCATCCTCCACAGGGATGCTGCGGCGGTTGCGGCGGAGCATATCGATGGAGCTGTTCACCGCTACGCGGTACAACCACGCGCGGGCCTGCTCGTTTGTCATAGTCTCAATCGTTTCCATATTCCGGTGCGCGCTCAAAAACGCGTTCTGTACGGCATCCGCCGCCGCCTCCGCATCGCGTGAGACGCCATAGGCCGCCCAGTAAACGGTCTTGGCATGCGCCTCATAAAGCACTTCCAAGGTCGGCTTTTCCATACCCTTTGCCGCTAAGCAGGATCCAGCATTGCTGCGTTCGCTCCTGCCGCGCTCCCTTCCATCCGTTCTGTTATGTTGCATACGTAGTTATAGCATAGCAAAACGGTACGGGGTTTGCAAATGAAGGATGGCTATGCGCCATGAACGATATGTGAACAAGTCACAGCTGGTTCACGACGCCCGTAAAGAGCACTTGTTCTCCGCCTTCCGCCGTCCAGCGGGTAAGCACGAACACAAAGGGTTTATCGCAAACCATAGTGAATGGCGCGGTGGGCGCTGGCAGTGACGTACGTTCCATAAGTTCCACCGTTACGGCGGCGGCGGTGGTGCCCTTCTCATCGACTTTAATTGTCGCCTGATGCAGTCCTGTGCCGATAAAGGCATCCGTCTCCTCGACAAGGCCGGTCAGCTTGGGATTTGCGCGGTCCAGCAACGGCACGCCCAATGCCTCAAGCGCGTCGTTCAGCTGGAAGTCCGAGCTGAGGGAGAACCTGGGCAGCAACAGCTTCCCTGTGCTGGGCACGGTATTTGCTGCGATTTCAGCAAACTGGTCCGCCGTCATATCTTGAAGCAGGGCATCCGCATCGCCATCCTTGGGCAGCAGGATATACATGTTGCTGCCGGTTTTAAACGAAAGGCTGACGGCCTGGAGCGCTTCATCCTCATAGTAGGGGATTGCGTCCCCTTCGCGCAGCATAAAGGGAACCGTGACATCTTCGTTCACGCCGTGAAACACCATATCCTGAGTCTGCTTTTCATCGAATTCCAAGGCCCAGCGGTCGCTGAAATAGATGGCGTTGGCAAGAGCGACAATGGTATCCTTCGGAATCTCCTTGACGATATCCGTAATCAGGCCGTTTGTGTGCTCGCTCGCCCAATCATTGATTGCCTTGATGGCTTCGGGGCTTTGCATATCCACATTCATGGCGGTGCCGCGGTAATAATCTAAAAATCGCTGCGCAAACTCTTTTTGGAGCGTGACCGATTGATCCACAAATACGGCGTTTGCAAGGGAAAGCGGGTTATATGTGCCGCCGCCTTCGTTTCCGGTGAGCTCATATAGCATACGGGAAACGGAGGAATTGAGTTCCTCCACGCTCATATCCGCTACGCCCAATGAAGTCAGCAGTTCGTTTAGCGCGCTTTGATCGGTGGCATTTGCGAGAGCGGTGAGCGTCATCCAAACCGAGAATGGCGATACCACCATGTTCTCCCCTTTTTGATGCAGCTTCTGCGCAAGCGCAAAGCTGAACGCATTCACGCCCTTGCCCGCCGATTCTGAACCGGTGGTTTCATAATCCGGCGCAAGCAAAGGTTTTGCCGGTTCAAGCGCAGGCATGCGCAGTGGCTGCGCGCTCACCGGCGCGGCCGGTTCAGGCGTTGGTTCTGGCTGCTGTTTTGCCGCGCAGCCGAACGAGACCACCATGATGGCTGCAAGCAAAAACGCACAAAACCGTTTTTTGTTGTTCATGGGTATTTCCTCCTGTTTTTCTTGTTCCTGCAGCCGGGGCAGCGTGTTGTTTTGTTTGTACATCCCATATACGCAGTTCATGCCCTCGCGGTTGCAGTCTGCCCGCAAAAGTTTACAATTCATTTCGCATGGGCATACTATTCCCGAATGACAGCGGGATAACCCGCAGCGTGCTAAACGCACGCCAGTAATCAAAGGAGGAAAACCATGAAACGCATTTTTTGCATTGGGCTTGTGCTGCTCCTCGTTCTTGCGGCCGGCTGTGCGCCGACGCCCGCTCCCTCGAATACAGCAAGCCCTCTGCCCGATCTGACCCCCGGTCTCTCCCCCAGCGCACTGCCTAGTGATGCAGGCGGTACCGGAACCGGCGGAAACACGGGCGGCAATGGGACTGGCGAAATGGCGAGTGCCACCATTCCCAACTTTGCGGAAGGCACAGTTGTGGAAGAGAGCGATGTGCCGGATATCAAATCTGCGCTGCAGGCACAGTACCCCGGCGCAACCATCACGCGCATAACGCATGGCCTGCAGGGTACGCAGCAAGCTTATGTTGTTGAGTATACCGCGCAAGACGGCACAATCGGAACGGCTTATATCCTGCCGAACGGCACTTTGCTGCCCGATGCAACCGGGGTTTCCCCCGGCACCTCTCCGGGTACATCTCCCGGTACCTCCCCTGGCACCTCCCCCGGCGCATCTTCTGGCGGAACGGGCGGCTCTACGGGTGGCAGCGGCACAACGGGCGGCTCTACGAGCGGTACGGGTGGTTAAAGAAACTATCAAAAAAAGCCTGCGAAAACGCAGGCTTTTTTGTTACAAAAAAGACCCGGACGGCAAACGCCGTCCGGGTCTTTGCAAAGTACAAAACTTATTTGATTTCCACGGTTGCGCCAACTTCCTTGAACGCAGCGGCGATCTTCTCGCACTCTTCTTTGGAAGCGCCTTCCTTGAGGGGCTTGGGCGCGTTGTCTACGAGGTCTTTTGCTTCCTTGAGGCCAAGGCCGGTCAGCTCGCGCACAACCTTGATAACCTTGATCTTTTCGGGGCCGACATCCTTGAGGATGGCGTCGAACTCGGTCTTCTCTTCTACCACTTCGGCAGCTGCGGCGGGGCCGGCAACGGCAACGGCGGTAGCAGCGGCGGATACGCCAAATTCCTCTTCAAGCGCTTTTACGAGCTCGGAAAGCTCCAACACGGACATCGCCTTGATGTCGGCAATCAATTGCTCCTTATTCATGGTACTTCTCCTTTATGTACTAAATGTTTTTGAGTTACGCGGCTGTTATTCCGCAGCGGGGGCTTCGGCGCCGCCGCCCTGTTTCTTTGCGATCTGGTCGAGCGCGATGGCGAGACCGGAAATGGGGGACATCATGCTGCCCAGCAAGCGGGCGATGAGCACTTCGCGGGAGGGCAGATCTGCGATGGCGTTGATGACATCCGCGTTTTCCACCTTGCCTTCCACGACGCCGCCCTTGATGGCGCATTTCTTTGCCTTCTTGACGAAATCCTTGAGGATCTTGGCGGGGGCTACTGCGTCTTCATACGCGATTGCGAATGCGCTGGGCCCTTTCAAGAGTTCGTTGACAGATGCGTCGATCCCGGAAAGGTTTGCGGCGCGCTCAACGATACCGTTCTTGAGTACCAGGTAGTCAATACCTGCCTTACGCATTTCGTTACGAAGTGCAGTGACCTCTCCCACTGTCAAGCCGCGGTAATCAAAAACGATCACGGACTTGGCCCTTTGGAGCTTTTCCTGTATTTCGGCGACCTTGGCAGCCTTCAACTCAATGTTTTGAACGTTTGCCATGGTTTCACCTCCTTCTTTTCCATACTGTATTGCTTTACCGGCAGAACCGGCCGACAACCATAAAAAATGCGCTCTCTTTGCCAAATAGACAAGAGAGCGCATCAAAAAATGCTTTTTGCGGCTCACCTCGGCAGGAAATTAAGCGATTGCCCGCACCTGCTGTCTATGGCGAAAAAGAGATATTACCGGAACGGAGTATATCACAGCTCCAGTATTTTTGTCAACGCTTCAAGTTTAGCTAAAGCGCAGCGGGTTGAACTTGACGCCAGGGCCCATTGTGGAGGACAGCACTACGCTCTTGAGGTAGGTGCCCTTCGCGGCGGACGGCTTGGCCTTGATGATTGCTTCCATCAGCGTGTTGACGTTTTCCTCAAGCTTTTCTGCGCCAAAGGAAGCCTTGCCGACGGGGCAGTGTACGATGTTGGTCTTATCCAAACGATATTCAACCTTACCGGCCTTGATCTCCTTGACAGCCTTGGCGACATCCATGGTGACGGTGCCGCTCTTGGGGTTCGGCATGAGGCCCTTGGGACCGAGCACGCGGCCGATACGGCCGACGAGACCCATCATATCCGGTGTGGCGACGCAAACGTCAAAGCCGAACCAGTTTTCCGTCTGGATCTTCTTGACGAGGTCTTCATCACCTACGAAATCCGCACCGGCTTCGAGCGCTTCACGCGCTTTGTCGGCCTTGGCGAATACGAGGACGCGCACGGTCTTGCCCGTGCCGTGCGGCAGAACAACCGCACCGCGAACCTGCTGGTCCGCATGGCGGGAGTCAACGCCCAAACGAACGTGCACTTCAACGGATTCGTCGAACTTGGCTTTTGCGGTCTGCAGCAAAAGATCCAGGCCTTCACGCGTATCGTACTGCTTGGCGGAGTCGATCAGTTTTTTGCTTTCGAGGTATTTCTTACCGTGCTTCATAACTACTCCTCCCCTCTTAGTCGCTCACCACGACGCCCATGCTGCGCGCCGTGCCAGCTACCATGCTCATGGCGGCCTCTACGCTTGCCGCGTTGAGGTCCGGCATTTTCAGCTCGGCAATTTCCTTGACCTGCGCCTTGGTGATGGTGGCGACCTTGGTCTTGTTGGGAACGCCGGAGCCGCTCTCGATGCCTACGGCCTTCTTAATGAGAACCGCAGCGGGAGGGGTCTTGGTGATGAAGGTGAAGGAACGGTCCGCATACACGGTGATGACGATGGGGATGATAAGACCCACCTGTTTTGCGGTGCGCTCGTTGAACTCCTTGCAGAAGCCCATGATGTTGACGCCGTGCTGGCCCAGAGCGGGGCCTACCGGCGGTGCCGGCGTCGCTTTGCCGGCGGGGATTTGAAGCTTCACATAGCCTGTGATCTTCTTTGCCATTGCAGTTTCCTCCTACTAAAAATTTTTGTAGTGCGTGGTAAACGGGGTGCCGCCCCCTCCCACTTTATATCAAAAAATCCCAAAGGATCTTTTGAGCCTTGTTCTTTACCCTTAGAGCTTCTGAACCTGGATAAAGTCCAGCTCCACGGGCGTTTCGCGGCCGAACATGGAGACGGTGAGCTTGATCTTCTGGCGCTCGGCGTCAAGCGCTTCGACGCGGCCAATGAATTTTTCCAAAGGACCCGATACAACGCGCACGTTTTCGCCCACCTCGATATTGAGCACGATGGGGATACGTTCGACACCCATTGCCGTGACCTCTTCATCCGTAAGGGGGATGGGTTTGCTGCCCGGCCCTACGAAGCCCGTCACGCCGCGGGTGTTGCGCACGACATACCACGTCTTATCGTTCATGATCATTTTGACCATGACGTAGCCGGGGTAGACCTTACGCTGCATCGTCTTCTTTTTGCCGTTCTTGCCGACCTCTATTGTGTCTTCCGTGGGATACTTGACCTCCAGGATCTGTTCCTGCAGGCCCATGTTCTCAACGGATTTCTCAAGGTCTTCTTTTACCTTGTTTTCGTAGCCGGAATAGGAATGCACAACATACCACTTGGCTTCCTCACTCATAATACTCCGGCCTCCTTTCCAAAAACATGCGCCAAAAAGCGGCGCTCCGTCGCTTTCAGC
>JAEXTB010000145.1 GCA_023453725.1 Bacillota bacterium
GGTTCATGCATGTCACGCTGTGTGACCGAAGCGGTATTATCCACGAAGGCCGCAAGGAAGGAATGAACGGCATCAAGGAAGAAATGGCGCTTGTGACCAACAGGGAAAAGAAGCAGGGTACGCTTTCGGACGCGCTCAAAGGCGCGGATGTGTTCATTGGCGTATCAGCCCCCGGGACTGTGAATGTGGACATGGTAAAATCTATGGCCAAGGATGCCATTGTGTTCGCCTGCGCAAATCCCACGCCGGAAATCTTCCCAGACGACGCGAAAGCGGGCGGCGCAGCGGTGATCGCCACAGGCCGCAGTGATTTCCCGAACCAGATCAACAATGTGCTTGCCTTCCCCGGTATTTTCCGCGGCACATTTGATGTGCGCGCGCGCGACATCAACGATACAATGAAGCTGGCGGCGGCATACGCGTTGGCTGCGCTGATTCCGGAAGAGGAACTTACTGCGGATTATATCATCCCCAAGGCGTTTGACGAGCGGGTCGGCAAAGCGGTTGCGGCGGCGGTTTCAAAGGCCGCGCGGGAGAGCGGTGTCGCAAGGTTATAAAGTCGCTGACAAGTCTTGTAGACTTTGTCAGCGAGTTTCTGCAGGCTAAAAGCGAACATTCAAATGACCATCCGAAAGGATGGTCATTTGTTTTGATATTGGTCAGAAGGGTTTGAAACAACGTTAAAATTTGCTTGGGTGTTTATAATAAAGAAAAACCATGAGGCCTTGCGGCGTACGGCTGCATGAGAGGATACTATGAAAAACTTGAAGCAAATCATCCCGCTTTTACTGGTTGCTTTGATGGCTGGATGCAGCCCGATCAACCCCCAGGCAGAGCCTGTCCCTACTCTTGAAACAGAACTACAGGCCGGGCCATCCGCCGCGCCTATCTTCGAGGCGGAGGATGACCGTCCAGCCCTTCAACAGGGAAGTCCTGCTCCGCCTGCGCAGGTAGACATTGCGCTTGTTGAACCGTATCCAAATCTGACATTTGATCAGCCTTTGGAATACCGTATTGCGGGCGATGGCAGCAACCGGGTATTCGTTGTGGAAAAGCCCGGCAAAATCCTGGTGTTTCCCAATGACGCTCAGGTTGAGGATGCTGAAGTCTTCCTGGACGTCACCCGGCTTGTGGACAGCACCGCTTCTGAAAAGGGCCTCTTGGGGTTGGCCTTTCACCCGAACTATGCAACCAACGGCTTGTTTTATATCAACTATACAGATCGGAATAGCACTGTTATCGCCCGGTACCGTGCAGACCCTGCCAATCCCAACCGCGCGCTGCCAAATAGCGCGGATATCCTCCTAACCTTTCCCCAGCCGTATGCGAACCATAATGGCGGACATTTGGCCTTCGGGCCCGATGGGTATCTCTACATTGCCACCGGTGACGGAGGGTCAAGCGGGGATCCTCAAAACAACGCCCAAAACCGCAGCAATTTGCTTGGGAAAATACTGCGTATCGACGTAGACAATCCGGCAGGGAACCTTCCCTACGGCATTCCGGCCGATAACCCGTTTGCAGGCAACACACAAGGATGGCGCGAGGAAATTTATGCGTATGGGCTGAGAAATCCATGGAAGTTCAGTTTTGACCGCCAAAGGGGCTGGCTCTGGGCGGGTGACGTTGGGCAGGATCGGGTTGAGGAAATTGATATTATCAAAAACGGCACCAATTACGGTTGGCGCATCATGGAAGGGAGCCTTTGCTTTCCTGCTTCCTCCGATTGCGACCAGGAAGGTCTGACATTGCCGGTTTGGGAATATGAGCATCCTGTAGGCAATGCCGTCACCGGCGGCTATGTCTATTATGGGAACACGGTTCCCGGCCTTTACGGCGCGTATGTCTACGGGGACTTTGGAACCGGCCTAATTTGGGCGTTATGGCTTACGCCGGACCAAACAGTGCAGGACAACCGGCTCTTATTGAACAGCGGTCTAAACATCTCGTCCTTTGGGGTTGACCAGGACAACGAACTCTATGTGGTGGATTTTAACGGGAAAATATACAAGATAGCCGAAGCTTAAAAACCGTGCTGCTTGCACCAAAGCAAAAAGCATCGTCTTCCCGCACATGCACACTAGGCCTGTGGGCTGCCATCCGGCAGCCCTGATCTTTTCTCAGCCGCCGACCCGTGGTACAATAAGCAATATGGAAAACCGTTGCCATGCGATTGAACAAAGCAAAGGAGCCAGTCATGCAAAAACCCATCAAAATTTCCCCGTCCATCATGTGCAGCAAGCTTTGGGAAGTGGAGCCGCACATCCGCCTGTTTGAAGAGGTTGGGCTCGATTCCATTCATTTTGACGTCATGGACGGCCACTATGTCAAAAACATCATGCTGGGTACCAATTACTATTCCAACATCAAGGAACTGACGAAGCTGCCCGTGGATCTGCACCTGATGTGCCTGGAGCCGGAGCGGTATCTGGAATACTTTAAGCCGCAGGAAGGGGACCGCGTGTGCTTCCACCCGGAAACAACGCACCACCCGTACCGGCTGCTGCAGGAATTGCGCGCAAAAGGCTTGAAGGCCGGGCTTGCGCTCAACCCCGGAACGCCGGTGGAGGTGTTGCGGGAATATAAAAGCGTAATAGACTATGTGCTGGTGATGACGGTCAACCCCGGCTTTGCCGCGCAGACGCTTGTGCCCGATGGTATTGAAAAAATCAGCCGTGTTGCCGCGCTGCTGCAGGAGTGCGGCATGGGTGCTGTAGATGTGTTTATTGACGGCAACACCACGTATGAAAACGCCGCAAAAATGGTAGCGGCGGGCGCAAACGGGCTTGTTGCGGGAACCGCTTCCCTTATGAAAGGGTTGGATGGGTTTAGAGCGCGCTATCAGGAATACCTTGCCGTAGCCGAGGCCGCGCAAAGATAACAGCACACTATTTAGAAAGAAGGACGCGCATGAAAGCTGCAAGATCCCATGCCATTGGCGATTTTCGCGTAGATGAGCTGCCGGTACCCGTACCAAAGGGCAAAGAACTGCTCATTCGGGTGGGCGCCTGCGGTATTTGCGGCTCCGATATCCCACGGATATTTGAACTGGGTACCAGCAAGCAAAGATATCCGCTCACCATTGGCCACGAATTCGGCGGCACAATTGTTGCGGTGGGAGCGGATGCGGATCCGTCCCTTGTTGGCAAACGCGGCGCTGTTTTTCCGTTGATTCCATGCAGGAAATGCGCACCCTGTCTTTCCGCTAACTATGCCATGTGCGAGGATTATGATTATTTGGGCTCGCGCAGCGACGGCGGGTTTGCGGACTACTGCATCATTCCCTCCGCATGGCATTTTGTAGAGTCAAAAAACCCTGCCACCTCCATGGATGCACTGGGCATGGTGGAGCCTTGTACGGTAGCGCAGCACGCCATACGCAAAAGCAACCTACGTCCCGGGTATTCCGTGCTTATTTTGGGCGCGGGGCCTATCGGGATCATGGCGGCACGCTGGGCAAGGCTATTTGGCGCTGCGCCCGTGGCGCTGGTGGACGTGGTGGAAGAGAAAGTCGTCTTCGCGCGTGAGCGCGGGGAGATTGTGTTTAATTCCAAAACCCAGGATGTCGCGGAGGAATTCAAGAAGCTGACCGGCGGCAGCCTTGCGGACGTTGTGATTGAAGGCACGGGTATGGCAGTCGGCCAGGCGGCTGACTGCGCGAAGCCATTCGGCACAGTGGTGCTGCTTGGCAATCCGCACCGGGATACCGTCATTGCATTGAAACAGCACAGCAATATTCTTAGAAAGGAACTGCTGCTCACCGGCGTGTGGAACTCCCACTTTGCCGCAACACCCGTCAACGAATGGACATACACCGTCGCCATGCTGGATGCGGGAAAAATGCAGGTGGAGGATCTCATTACCCATCGGGCCTCGCTTGATGAATTGCCCGGCCTTTGCCGAGATATCTATGAACGGCGCGTATCCATCTGCAAGGCGATGTACAGCGCAGAACAAATTTAAAGAAAAGGGTTCTTAGGGCTGTTACAGCCCTCAACGTACCCCTTAACACTTTGAGCGCATGCATTGCATGCGCTTTTTGCTGCCCGGTCAAACTAACGTCAATGTTTAGTTCAGGAGGCAGCATGAAACCGGAACGCGTGTATTTTGAACCGAAAGCGCTCGAGTATCCGCTGGGGCAGCAGTTACAGCAGCAATTTTCGGACGTCGAGTGGATTCCGATTGAAAACCACAACAACATTGAGGAGCTTCGAAACAATCCCAACGAGGCGTTTGTGCAGATGAAGCGGTTTCTCATTGTAGGTGTTCGAAAATCCCTGCGCCATACGCCCAACCATAAAGTATCCGATTACTTGGTGCCCTATACGTCCTCAGGCTGTACGGCCATGTGCCTGTATTGCTACCTTGTCTGCCATTACAACAAGTGCGCGTATCTCAGGCTGTTTGTCAACCGGGAAGAAATGATGCGAAAAATGATCAAGACCGCATCCGCGCAGGAAAAAGAGCCGGTGTTTGAAATCGGCTCCAACAGCGACCTTGTATTGGAAAATACCATTACAGGAAACCTCGTTTGGACCATTGAGCAATTCTGCGCCTCAGAACGTGGCAAGCTGACATTCCCCACCAAGTTTGATATGGTTGAACCCCTATTAAACCTCAACCACAACGGAAGGGTGATATTCCGCATGAGCGTTAACCCGCAGGAAGTCATCAACGCCGTAGAGCTTGGCACTTCTCCGCTCAGAGCCCGCATCCGCGCGCTCAACCGTATGTGCGAGGCAGGGTATCCGGTGGGGTTGCTGATTGCGCCCGTGGTGTTGATGGAAGAATACCGAAAAAAGTATGCGCTGCTTGTTGAACAGCTGGGTGAGGAACTGACGGAACAAACCAAAAAGAGCCTCGTGATTGAAATCATATTTATGACATACAGCTTTGTGCACCGGGCCATCAATAACGATGCATTTCCCAAGGCGGTGGAACTTTATGATACTTCCCTTATGACGGTGCGCGGACGGGGCAGGTACTGCTACAAGGAAAGCGTACGCGCGGAAGCGGAGGCGTTTTTGCGCGCGGAACTTGCGGAACACCTCCCGGACGTCCCCATTTTGTATGTGGTATAGAGCCGGAAGCTGCCAGGACAAACTGCAGGAATATACAAACGGCCATACC
>JAEXTB010000114.1 GCA_023453725.1 Bacillota bacterium
TAGCCCGGCGTGGGCTGCGCCATGGGTTTCCATTCCCCCGTCCCGTCCGGAACCCGCGCCATGCTGATATCCGCCTGCTGCTCCGTATATGCATAGCTGTCTATTATGCCGCCTCTCGGGTCAGAGAACACCACGCTTTCCGCGTAGGAGCGCAGCGAAAACGGAGCGTTCAGTATGCCGTCCAATAAACCATCCCTGCCGGAACAATAGATGAGCAGCAAACCGTTTGCGGGAATTTTTGTCCCTTCCGGGAACACCCATTTCATGGGCTGGTTTTCATCGTCTGATAGACCGCAGCCGCTGATGTCCATCTCTTGCGAGGTGGGGTTATACAGTTCCACCCAATCCGGATAATCGCCCTGCGGGCCGGGAAGCGTGGTAGCGTTGCTTGCCATAAACTCGTTGATGCGCACGCCGTTGTCCACTGTATTTACTTGCAGCGTTTCGCGGTACTGTGCTGCGCCTTCCTCCGTATTGGGGAAGCCGGGGGATAAAAGCAGTGTTTCCTGCCATGTGCCATCATCGGCGCGCATCAAGGCGGCGCCGGTCGCAACGCTTTTTAACTGCAGGCTGTCGATGGGGCGGCCTGCTCCGTTGCTTAAAATCAGTTGGTCGGTGGAGGATATTTTAAAGGCGGCATGAAGCGGTCCGTCCGCCGCGTCACCCGAGCAGAACACCACAAGATATCCTTTTGCGGGAATGACGGTACCGTTCGGAAAAGCCCATTTGGCGGCAACAAGTACATCATCCGTCAATCCGTAGCCGGAAATATCAACGGCAGTCTCAGAGTCATTGTAGACTTCTATCCAGTCCGGGAAATTGCCGTTCTCATCCGGCACCGCGCCTTTGTTGGATGTCATGACTTCGTTGATGCGCACAACGCCGCTCGTTGCGGCACCGCTGCCTTGCTCGTTTCCGCTCATCCGGAATACGACAAAAAGTCCTGCCGCGCACAGCAAGACCACAAAGAAAAGCAGCGGAATCCGTTTCAGGTTCAAAAGAGGCACCCCTTTACACAGGCTGCGATGACAGCCTGCCTAAGCGGCATTTTGCATTTGTCATAAGCAAAATGCGGCATTTCATTTCAAAATATGGTTTTTCTCAGTGTACCACAAAGACAAGAGTCTGAACATGTATGCATACCAAAATTCATAAAATGTTCGTTAACTGCCTGTCAATTGCCCCTGTTCTCCGGCGGGCCAATTGTTGATTCATTGGAGCGCACCCATTCGCGGATCAGCCGGTAAATAACCGCTGAAACGGGCGTACCCAGCAGCATTCCCCACACGCCAAACAGGCCGCCGCCCACAATAACGCTTGTGAGCACCCATAATCCGGGCAGACCCACCGCGTTGCCTACGACACGAGGATAAATGAGGTTGTTTTCCAGCTGCTGCAAAATAATGATAAACAGCACAAACCATACGGCCTGCATGGGTTCAATCACAAGCAATATCACGGCGCAGGGAAGCGTGCCGATAAGACCGCCCAATATGGGGATGAGCGCAGTCACGGCAATGATGGAGCTGATCAGAAGAGCATAGTGCATCTTGAATATCGTCATGCCAATAAAACACAATGTGCCCAGTATCATGGCCTCTAAAAACTGGCCAACGATAAAGCGGCTGAACACGCCGTTGGCAATGTGCAGCACCTCGCCCGTACGGCGTGTGTTCTTTGCGCCAAATACCACGGTACAGAGCCTGCGCACCTGCATGGAGAGTTTATCCTTGTTGTAGAGCATGAAGCCGGAAAGCATGACGGAAAGCAGGAACTGGTACATGCCCGTAGTCAGCCCCACTGTAAAATCCAGGGCACCGCTGACTGCTTTACCCAATGCACCCTGAATAAATGTGACGGCCTGCTGCCAGAGATCCGTTACCACCGAACCAACCTCCGGATTAATGGCAAGCGAAGATTGTATGCCGTCCGACCATACCTGAAAGCGGTTGAGATAGCCTGAAAAATTCATGGCAAGCATGGTGATGCTCTCCACTACCCGCGGAAGAATGAGCGCGCCTAGCCCTACAAGAAACGCAATCGCCACAAGGTAGGTACACAGCATGCTAACCGCCCGCCATGCGCGCCTCAGACCGACGTTACGGTTACGCTCCCAGCCCTTAAATACTGTGTATTGAAAGAATTTCATAGGCACGTGGAGTACGTAAGCAACCGCAAACGCCACAAACACAGGCGAAAGCACATGCAGCACGGAACTGACAACCTTCCAAATACCATCAATCCGGTACAGCAACATAAAGAGCACAATCGCATATGTGATCAGAAGCGCGTATTTGCGCACCCGCGTCTTTTTGGGCCGTGGGGAATCTGGTCTATCCATCAAAAACCTCTGCTCCCGGCATCGCGCCGATTAATCCAGACAAACTGGCTGATTTTCGCAAACTCCGTCCTTTTCAAACCGCTGCGCCAACACTTTTGCAGTGAGGTATGCACTGACCGCATCGATCGCCAACACATTCTTGCCGCCGCGCATCACCGCAAAATCCGCATCCTGAATATACTTCATGATAAATTGCTCATTCATGGGCTTGACGGTAGAAAGATACTGTTCACGGATGTTGTCAATATCCCTGCCGCGCTCTCGGATATCGCGCCGGATGCGCCTTAATAGGCAGACGTCTACGTCCACATGCATATACACCTTCAAGGACATCATCTTGCACAGCCGTTCATCCCGGAACATATGGATGCCCTCAAGCAGCAAGACATCCGACGGACTGATGAGGAGTTTATCCTGATCCGAACGCCTGTGTTGCGTATAATCGTATCCCTTTGTTGTGATAGGCCTTCCCGAAGCAAGCGAAAGTACGTCTTCATACAGCGCGTCGTGATCAAACGCGTCCGGCTCGTCATAATTGATGCGTACGCGCTGCTCAAACGGGAGATCGGGATGATCGCGATAGTAGCAATCCTGCCCGATGATTTGGCAGGTGCATGAAAGCGAATCCATGATGCGTTTTGCCAGCGTGCTCTTTCCGCTGCCGCTCATCCCGCATATCCCCACAATAACCATTTACAGGTATCCTCCTCATTTTATGCGCGCACGGTGGCTTGCATACAGCCCGCCGGTGCGCGCCATGCTTTTGTTGTTGTCTTTTCTTCCATCAGCGTTTTATATTCCAAACGCCCGGAAACGGATTTCCTTTGTTTGTTCCGCAAGCCCTTCAATCGGCAGCGCCTGCAGGTGCACGACAAACGCTGCATCTTCCCCTGGCTGCAGCACGGCATTTCTCGTAAAGTACCACACACCCAGCAGCGCATTCTGTTCATCATAGAACGCCGCATACACCATATTGAGATCGCATGCCTTGTTCCCCGGGTTTTTAATGCTGCCCGAAAGTGTAGCAAACCCGGGATAATTCTGAATGAGCCTTGCATCCTCCACCGTAAGCGCCTGCGGGGATTGCTCTGCAGCCGCTGCGGTAAGCTCGGCCGTCACCTTCATATCCTCCGGTGCGCCCAGCGCGTCGTCATAAGGAAGCCAAAGCGTGCAATAACCGGTCTCCCCCGGCAGGACAATATCTTGCTCCGCCGCAATGGGCGTAAAATCGCTCGTCTGTGTTTTGCCTGAATACGAAAATGTAAAGGATGCAGCCGTTAACGTCACAGGTGCACTGCCTTCGTTTTTGTAGGCCACGCCGCCATAGAGCGTGCCCGGAAAATGCAGCGCAATGCTGTCCACGATGGTGACGGCAGCCGCTCCTGTCTTCCTAGAACCTACTGAATTGCCGGCAGGCGTTTGTATGGGCGCGGCCTGCTCCCCCGATCCGGAAGATAAAGGCGGCGTACTTGATGCGGGGGCGCCGATTTCAAGCGTATCCTCTGCTTCCGGCGTTGCCGCGCAGCCCGTAAAGAGCAGCAGCATGATGAGAAGCATTGCTGCCAACCGAACCAGTTTTCGCATTGTTTGAGCCCCCTTTTTACAACATTGCCAAATTCGCTTAGGCAAGCAGGGCGGACAGCGTTTCATCCGCGGCCTGCAGCAGTTCCTGAAGCAGCGCGTCCACTTCCGGCTCGGTCGGCGCATTTGCGCCTATGTAGAGCTTCAGCTTTGGCTCCGTGCCGGACGGACGGACAACGGCCCACGCCCCGCCTTCTAAAAGCAGGCGTATCATGTCCGAAGCTGGAAGCGTCAAAGGCACCTGCTCGCCCGTAGTCAATACCTGGCTGTTTCCCGCCTTATAATCCTCTATGACATCGACTTTTGTTTTTCCCAGCATAAACAGCGGGGAAGCCCGAAGTGTCTGCATGGCGGACGATATTTTCTCCATCCCCGCCTTGCCGGACAGCGTGTAGGATTTCACGCTTTCTTTATAATAGCCGTACGTGTGATAGACTTCATCAAGCGCATCCTTGAGCGTCATATGCTTGACAGCATACGCTGTACACAATTCCGCTGCCAGCATGGCAGCGCAAATCGCGTCCTTATCCCTCGAAAAGCCGCCCGCAAGGAAGCCAAAGCTCTCCTCAAACCCAAACAGGAATGTTCGTTCCCCCGTCCGCTGGCATTCATCGATCTTTTCTGAAATAAAGCGGAAGCCGGTAAGAACATCGTCAAGCTGCACATGAAAGCGCGCGCAAATTTCATCGGCCAGCCGGGTGCTGACAATGGATTTGACCACCAGCGCATTGCGGGGGAGCCTTCCCTGGCTGTGCAATGTAGACAGCATGTAATGAAGCAGCAGGCAGCCGATCTGGTTGCCGCTGAGTACCGTAAAGACACCGTTCTTTTCCCGTATGGCGATACCCAGACGGTCCGCGTCCGGATCGGTGGCCAAAATACAGTCCGCACCCGTTTCGTTGGCAAGCTTCATAGCGAGCGTAAACGCGTTGGGATCTTCCGGGTTGGGCGCTTTTACTGTGGGAAAACGCGGATCCGGCTCGGCCTGTTCCGCAACGACCTGCACATTTGTTACGCCAACGCGCTTTAAAATCTCACGTACCGGAATGTTGCCCGAACCGTGCAGCGGCGTGTAGACAATTTTAAGTTCGCTTCCGTGCTCGCGCAGGAGCTCCGGCTGAAGCAGCAGCGTTGTGGTGGCGGCGTAATAT
>JAEXTB010000165.1 GCA_023453725.1 Bacillota bacterium
AACGGTGATACCGCAAAATTGCCTCCAAAAGGGTTACAGAATGGTCGTAAGGCCGTTTTGATTAAAGCAGCGCGACTGCTTCGGCGACATTGCGCACGGGGATCAATGTGGCGCCGGCAACCGTGGGCAGCGCGTCCGAACGGGGAACGATCAGGTTGGTAAACCCTAGCCTGACGCATTCGCGCATGCGCTTTTCCATATGGGAGACCGCGCGCACTTCTCCGGTCAGGCCCACTTCGCCGATTGCGGCGGTAGAGGGCTTGAGCGGCGTTTCTTTATAGCAGGAAGCAACGCACATCGCCACGCCCAAATCAACCGCGCGCTCCAGAAGCTTCAGCCCGCCTACCACATTGAGATACACGTCTTTATCCGACAGCCGGAGCCGTGCTTTGTTTTCAAGCACCGCAAGCAACAGGGAAAGCCTGCCCGAATCGATGCCTGCGCTGGTGCGCCGTGCGGTACCAAATGCGGTCTGTGCTAAAAGCGCCTGTACCTCCGCCAGCATGGGGCGTGTGCCCTCCATGGCGCAGGTGACGGCACAGCCGGGCAAATGCGCGCCGGAAAGGAACAACCGGGAAGGGTCCTCCACCTGATGCATGCCGTCGTCGCACATTTCAAACACGCCGACCTCGTTGGTTGATCCAAAGCGGTTTTTGACCGCGCGAAGAAGGCGCAAGTCCGCATGGCGCTCCCCTTCAAAGTAGAGCACGGTATCCACCATATGTTCAAGCACGCGGGGGCCCGCTATTGCGCCATCCTTGGTTACATGCCCCACAATCAGTACTGCCGTCCCGGTTTGCTTGGCAAGCCGGGTCAACACCGCAGTCGCCTCGCGTACCTGGCTGATGCTGCCCACCGCGCCGGGAAGATCCGGGCAGGACATGGTCTGTATGGAGTCAATAATCGCAAACGCCGGGCGCAATTGCCGTATCTGCGCTTCTATTACGCTAAGGTCGGTTTCCGCAAGCAGCAGCACATCGCCGGGAATATTCAGGCGCTCTGCGCGCAGCTTGATTTGCGCGGGCGATTCTTCGCCGGACACATAGAGTACTTTTGCGTGCTGGGCCAGGCTTCCTGCCGCCTGTAAAAGCAGCGTGGATTTTCCGATACCGGGGTCGCCGCCCAGCAGCACCGCCATGCCGTGCGCAATGCCGCCGCCAAGCACACGGTCAAGCTCCTGCATACCCGTGGTGCTTCTTCGCGCTTCATTCGTGTTGATATCAGAAAGCGGCAGAGCTTGTGCGCCGGAAGATGCGGCTTTCACCTGCACAGCACTGGTCTCTACCAGTGTGTTCCAGCTGCCGCAGCCCGGGCATTTGCCCAGCCACTTTGCGCTTTCATATCCGCATTCCCCACAAAAGAACAGGGGACGGGCACTTTTTGCCATGTTGCCTCCGATAGTATAGGCTGCTGAGAAAACTATTTGACCACAGCGTATTTCATAATATCCCGCTCGCGGGAGGTGACGTCCATCCAAATGACAACGCCGTTGGATACGCCCAAAAGCTGCGTGCGTTCGCGCTCAATATCCGGCGTAATCTGTACGGTCTGGCCATTGTCAAAGAAGTATGCGTAAATGGCTTCCCCTTTACTGTACGCGGCAAAATGTTCAGATAAGCCGTATTCCACAATATCCTCGGCAATCATCTTTGCCGCAGCATTGTTTTGCGTCATGTACAGATCATCTCCAGGCCCGTGGCTGCCGCTGCGCCAGATCCACTGCTTGCCGTTCGTCATGGGGGCATGTACATACGTGCCGGGGGTATAGGTGCTGATGCTTTCGTCCGAAAGCGTCATACTGTAAATTGCGCTGGTCAGCTGATCCTGCGATGTTTCCGCGGTTGCGCTTGAGTCCAAGTCCGCAAATATAATCTGGCCGTTGTGCATGGAAACGGGGGACTGGCCGTAGGCAGTGCCGCTGAACAGACGGATGGCCGTATTTTCAAGCGTGTTAAGATCGCATACAAACAGCTTGTCCATGCGCGTGCCGGTGCGCTCGATCCATGCCAACGTATCCCCGTCAAGCTGCAGCACGGGTTGATCCGCATATACCTGCTTTACTTCAAAAAGATCCCCGCTGTCCAGACGCTGCGCGCGAATGACTCCGCCGCCCTTTGCCTTGCCGTCCAAATAGACAAGCCAGTTCTCGTTCATCACGGGGTATACATAACTATCATTCTGGAGCGGTACGTCGACTTCCTGCGCCTCACCTGTTGTCATATCGTAGCGGAACAGCAAGTCCATACGCACATCGCTGCCTACCAGGCGCCCGGCGCTAAACAGGAGCGTATTGTTCCATGCATATGGATCGGCAAACCAGTTGTATCCTGTATAACCGGAAAGAACAACCTCGTGCTGGAGATCGACAGGGTCAACTAAAGCTGCCGGGTGCGGCGTTGGCGTGGGCCGTGCGGTGGGGCGCGGCGTTGGCGTGGGCTGCCACGGCGGGTTATATTCTATGCCAAGTTTGGGCAAAAGCGCGGGCAGGCCGACAAATACAATCAGCCCGATTACCCCGAGGATAGCTGCGACTGTAGCCGAAAACGCCAGTATCGGCCCTGCATTTGTAGCCTTGAGACTGGTGCGCTTTCGTTTGAGCTTATATCGTTTTTCCCGTTTGGGCATACTAATTCTCCTTGGTCAATAAAAAGGAACCTAGACTAACTTTCAGTATACCATAGGCAGGTGAATGCAAACAACCTGCCGGGCGAAAAGGGAGTCATGGAATTATAAACAAGGGTGTGGGTACGCAATGGGCGCGTATCCTTGCCATATAAATACCGGTTGTGTTATAATAACGTGGATTTTAAGCGTCTTCGGCGTTTTTCAATGGGAGGGTAACATGGGCCGCACAATGGTGATTGCGTTTGAGGGGATTGATGGCAGCGGTAAGACCGTACAGATGCATCATCTGGAGCGTGCGCTCAAAAAGCGCGGCATGTTGGTGGATACCATGTCATTTCCCATGTACGGCAGTTTTTTTGGGCGTGAGGTAGGAAACTATCTGACCGGCGCGCAGGGCGTTGCGGCTTCCGATGTGGATGGCAAAAGCATGGCGCTCTGGTTTGCGCTGGACCGTTTTGAGGCCTTCCACAACTATCAGGATGGGGAGGCGGATGTGCTTCTCATTAACCGCTATGTGCTCTCCAACGCCGTATACCAAAGCATACGGGACTGCGACCTGGACAAGCCGGATTTATTGGACTTTGTACTGGAGCTTGAGTACAATCACTTCTGTATCCCCATTGCGGATGCACATGTCTATCTGGATATGAATGTGGAAGAAGCGGGAGAGAACGTACTTAGAAAAGGCTACCGCGAGTATGTGGGGGACGGCAAGGACGTATACGAAAAACAGACGGGTCTGCAGAGCCGCGCCCGTGCAAAGTACATAGAATACGCCGGTATTCTGGATAACATCCATATCATCCCCTGTATGCACAATGGCAAAATGAGAAGCGAGCAGGAGATTGCCATGATGGTGGAGGAAGACCTCCTCCGCACCGGTATCCTGTAATACATTTTCGTTTAAAAACGAAAATGGTATCGTGACGCGAATGCGGCACGCGCTGTCTTCTATTTGTGAACAGGAGAATAGATTTTTCGAGGCAGACAATGGGTATATTTGAGGTTCGCGCTTGGTTTGAGGCAAACAGGATTCCGGAGGAGATTCGCGAGTTTCCGGTTTCGAGCGCTACGGTGGAGCTGGCGGCACAGGCGCTGGGAGTCGCCCCGCAGTTAATTGCAAAGACGCTTTCTTTTGAAACGGCAGACAGCGCGATGTTACTGGTTGCGGCAGGGGACGCGCGGGTAGATAACCGCAAGTTCCGCGAGACGTTCGGTTTGAAAGCAAAAATGCTCTGCGCGGAGGATGCGCTACGGTTAACGGGTCATGCGGTGGGCGGGGTATGCCCGTTTGCGCTAAAATCTGCGTTGCCGGTGTATCTGGATTCTTCGCTCCGCCGTTTTCCTACGGTATATCCCGCCGCGGGCAGCCCTGCTTCGTGCGTGGTTATCACACCAGAACGGCTGCAGGAAATTACGGGCGGCGTTTACGTAGATGTATGTAAGCTCCCGGATGAATAGGCCGGTATATCCACAGCAATCCGCAGAGTGGGACGGTTCAACACAATCACAAAGAAATGCGACGCGCTTGCCGGGCATGGAGGCGCGCTTTTTATTCCAATACATCACATAATTTTTTAGGCTATAAAAATATTTTTTAGGAAAATGGCCGGGAAGCATTTACAAACAGTCTGCAATGGGCTACACTGTTGGTAAAAGCAGTATACGCCAAAAGGCGCTTTCAGGTCAGATATCACAAAAAAGAAACGAGGAGAGCAACATGATTGATTTAACGGTGAACCGGGCGAATCTTGAGCGCACGATTAAGAGGGCGCGCGAAAACAAAATCGTCATACCTACGTTGAAGCAAATGCGTGATCCCAAGCTCGTGCCCGAAAAGATCAAGAAGGAGCTCAAGCACACCGGTCTTTGGGATATCAGCCCCGTCAACCTGTTCCGCATCAGCTGGCACAATGAGCCTAAGATGAGCGGCGGTGAATATGGCGACGTCAACTATCTTGAAATTCCTTCCGCTTTGAGCGGCGTAAAGGCGCGCATCGTTGTGCTCACCGGCAAGTGGTTCCCCACGGGCTGCCACAAGGTCGGCGCATCGTTTGGCTGCTTGGCTCCGCGTCTTGTGACCGGCCAGTTTGACCCCACCTACCACAAAGCGGTGTGGCCCTCCACCGGCAACTATTGCCGCGGCGGCGCTTACAACTCCAAGCTGCTCTCCTGTGATTCCGTAGCCATCCTGCCTGCGGAAATGAGCCGCGAACGTTTTGAATGGCTGTCTAAGATTGCAGGCGAAGTCATCGCAACCCCCGGCTGCGAAAGCAACGTAAAGGAAATCTTCGATAAGACCTGGGAACTCAGGAACACCCGTGAAGACGTGATGATCTTCAACCAGTTTGAAGAAATGGGCAACCACCTGTGGCACTATACCGTCACCGGCAAAGCCATTGAGGACGCGTTCCTGCAGCTGAAGGGTGAAAAGGGCCGCCTCGCTGGCATGGCGTTCACCTCCGGTTCCGCAGGCACCATGGCCAGCGGCGATTACATTAAGGAACAGTATCCCAACGCGAAGCTCGCTGTCGGCGAAGCGTTGCAGTGCCCCACGCTTTTAAATAACGGCTTTGGCGGCCACCGCATTGAAGGCATCGGCGACAAGCACGTCCCCTGGGTGCACAACGTCAAGAATACGGACATGGTCATCGCCATCGATGATGATGACAGCCAGAACCTGCTGCGTCTGTTCAGTGAACCCACCGGCCGCGAGTATCTCATGAATGAGCTTGGCCTTGATGCGGCGTTTATTGACAAGCTCTCGCTGCTTGGTATTTCCGGTATTGCCAACGTACTGTGCTGCATCAAGATGGCAAAGTACTATGAGCTCACCGAAAACGATCTGCTCTTTACCGTTGGCACCGACTCCGCTGAAATGTATGGCTCTCGCGTGGCCGAGCTTGCAGAGCGGAATGGCGAATACAGCGCAGTGAAGGCCGCTGCAGACTACTATGAGCACATGCACGGCGTCCGTACGGATACCATGGAAGAGCTCACCTATGAGGCACGCAAGCGCGTGCACAACCTCAAGTACTACACCTGGGTGGAACAGCAGGGCAAGTCTGTAGAAGAGCTCAATGCCCAGTGGTACGATTACGACAATTACTGGGGCGGCATCCACAAGCAGGCCGAGGAAATCGATGCGCTCATCGACGCGTTCAACGCGGAAACCGGCGTACTCGAAAGTATGTAAGGTTACGATAAACATAACATTCAAAGGCCGCCGTTTTTACGGCGGCCTTTGTTTGCAGCGGGAGCTTTGTTTGGATCGGGATAAGTGGCATGCCGGACACTTGTCTTGACAGACCAGTTCGTCTACCATACAATTTAGATTCACGAAACCGGTATCATTTGCCGCATATATCGGCTTAAGCCGAAGGCGGCAGTATAAATGTAGGAGAACATCAATTGAGCGAACAAGAAAAATTACAGGCGTTGGTGCGCTATTTACAAGAACTCGGAAGCGTAGCTGTCGCGTTTTCCGGAGGCGTCGACTCGACATTTTTATTAAAAGTGGCACAGGAGGCCCTGCCGGGGCATGTCATTGCCGTTACGGCGCGGTCCTGCTCGTTTCCGGAGCGTGAGCTGAAGGAAGCGATCGCATTTGCCGAGAGTCATCATATTCCGCATATCATCTGCGAGTCGGAGGAACTGGGCATCGAAGGGTTTTCAAGCAACCCCGTCAACCGCTGCTATCTTTGTAAAACGGAGTTGTTTACCAAACTGAAGAGGATTGCCTTGGAGCGTGGCATGAAGCACGTTGTGGAAGGCTCCAATACGGACGATATGGGGGATTACCGC
>JAEXTB010000172.1 GCA_023453725.1 Bacillota bacterium
ATGTAAATTCATAATCCGGAACGGCAGGAAACGACTCCGGCACATAGAAGCGGGAGGTGCCCTCGTTCTTCATGGCGGCGGTGCTGATCATCAAGTCCCCGATGCGGATGCGCGGATCCAAAGCCGCAGAGCTGCCGATGCGAATGAGCGTCTTTGCGCCGATGTTGATGAGCTCTTCTGCGGCAATCGCAGCAGAAGGGCAGCCCATGCCGGTGGAGGTAACGCTGATCTTCACGCCCTTATAAAAACCGGTGAACGTCCTGTGTTCCCTGTTGTTGGCCACAAATTTTGCGTCATCGAGGTAGGTGGCCACAATATCGCTGCGGGCAGGATCGCCGGGCAAAAGCACATAGTCGCCAATTTCCCCTGGAGAAAGTGCGATGTGATACTGTTTCTGACCTTTTGTGACTTCGCTTTTATTGAGTATGCTTTCCATTGTTTCCATCTCCTTTTTTGTTTACGGTCTGCAATGACTGACCAAATATTCGGAAGCCTGCTGCGCATCACGGCGCACGGCGTCACAATCCATTGTAAGTATATTTCTATCCCGCATCACCCATTGCCCGTCTACAGCCATATCCGTAACATCGGCCCCGCAGGCGGAATATGCGATGGTGGAATATAAATTCTTGAGCGAGCTCCGGTGCAGCGGACACAACCTTGGGCTTTTGGTATCAAGCGCAATAAAGTCTGCGCGCTTGTTCTCCTCCAGGCTGCCGATCTCGTCCTCGAGATACAGCGCCCGCGCGCCCTCTATGGTGACCATGCGCACCATCTCCCGCGCCCCCAACAGCGTTGCATCTCCGTTCATTTGCTTTTGGAGCAGCGCGCCGGTACGAATATCCCGCAACAGATCCATGCTGTTGTTGCTCTGCGCGCCATCCGTGCCGATGGAAACCTGAATGCCGCGCTCAACAAGCGCCTTATACGGCATTATGCCGGACACAAGCTTCAGGTTGCTCACAGGATTGTAGCTTGCATGTACATTGTACTTTGCATAGAGTTCCATATCCTTCTCATTGAGATGGATGCTGTGCGCGGCAAGCACTTTCTGATTGAGTACGCCCAGCTGTTCAAGCCACTGTGTCGGCGTGAGGCCAGTCTTTTTTTGTATTTGCTCGTTCTCATCCATCGTTTCCGATATGTGCGTATGCAGAATCACTCCATACTTTTCACAAACCGCTGCGACCTTTTGGAAGAGCTCCCCGCTTACGCTGTAGGGCGCATGCGGCCCCATGCAAGGGTAGACGCGGGTTTGCTCTTGTTTGCCGTGCCATTTTTCCACAAATGCTTCCGCCGCCCGGAATGTATTATCCGTTTCGGCGCAGGGGTTACTGAACACGGTAGCGCCAAGCATGCACCGGATACCGCTGTGGCTTGCCACTTCCGCAATGGCGTCCGCAAAATAAAACTGGTCCGCATAGGTCGTAATACCGGAAGAGATATACTCCATGCAGGAAAGCGCCGTTGCGGCGCGGGCGCGGTCCTCATTCATGTTGGCTTCCATCGGCCACATGGCAAGGTTGAGCCAATCCATCAGCCTAAGGTCATCCGCCTGGTTTTTAAATAGGGAAGAGTGCGAGTGCGTATGCGTGTTGACAAGGCCCGGCATCACCAGGCGCCCGCCCATATCCACAACCGTTCCCTCGGCTTCAACATCTTTTGCTGCGCCGATGCGGGCAATGCGATTGTCTTTTATGACCATGCTTCCGTTTTCATAGAAGCGGTCCCGAGCGTCCACCGTCAAAATCGTACAGTTTGTAATGGTATAAGTCTGTTTCATTTCAGGCACACCCTTCCGTTCAATCAATCAGCTCGCCCGAAGCTTCGGGCGCTTTTGTTTTGCGGCCCACGCCGATGAGCACGAGAAGTGTGAGGGCATAGGGCACCATCTGCACAAACTGATCCGGTATGGGCAGGCTCAGATTGATACGGATCGCCTGCGCAAGCGCAAACAGGAGGCTTGCAAGGAATGAGCCCAGCGGGTTCCATCCGCCGAATATGTTCGCAGCCAGCGCCATAAAGCCGCGCCCGGCAACCATGTTGTTGACAAACACGTTGTTCTGCACAATCGAAAGATACGCGCCCGCCATGCCGCACAGCATGCCGCAAACGACGACTGCGACGTACCGGTACTTTTTCACATCAATCCCCACGGTGGCCGCTGCCTGCGGATGATCTCCGATTGCTCTGAGCCTGAGCCCCGCCTTGGTTTTATAGAGTATAAACCACGCCGCAAACACAATAAGCAGCATCAGGAACAAAAACGGGGACTGTTCTTCAAACAGCACGCCTATTACAGGGATATCCTTAAGAAGCGGAATGGTCATGTTGGGGAGCTGCTCCACCGTGCCGCTGATGCCGTCCGTCTGCCAGACCACACGCGCAAGCACCACCGTAAGCCCCGATGCCAATATGTTGATGCCGACACCGCTCACCGTCTGGTTCGTTTTAAACCGGATGCTCAATACCGCGTGCAAAAGGGCAACAAGCCCGCCGCATAGTATAGAAAACAGAACACCAAACCACGGGCTGCCCGAAATATGTGTGCCGAACACCGCGCCAAATGCGCCTATGAGCATCATCCCTTCTACGCCCAGGTTGATAATACCGCTCCGCTCACAGATGGTAGCGCCCACAGCGGCCAATGCAAGCGGGATTGCAAAGCGCAGCGTGGTAAGCACAATGTTAAATGTAAAAAGGCTTCCGATGTTATCCATGCGCTCTCTCTCCTTTGCGGGCAACAATCTGCCTAACGATTTCCGGCGTAGCCACAAACAGTATGACCAGCCCTTGGATAACCATGACCATGTTGGTGGAAACGCTCGCCACATAGCTCATTTTCATGGAGCCCGCTTCCAACGCGCCAAACAGGATGGATGTGAGGATGATGCCAAACGGATTGTTCTGTCCAAGGACGGCAACCGCAATGCCTGTAAACCCAAACCCCGGAGAAAAGCCATCTATAAAGCGGCCGTATTTGCCCAAAACCTCCGTCACACCCGCCAAGCCCGCAAGCGCGCCGCTCAATGCCATGACACCAATTGTGGTAAGCGGTATGTTGATGCCGGAAGGACGGGCCGCATGCGGGTTTTCGCCGATCGCGCGGATATTGAACCCAACACGGGTCGCACGGAACAAAACATACAGCAGCACCGCGACCCCAAAGCCGATATACAACGCCGTCGTCAGCTGAGACCTCGGAATGATTTTTGAAAACAGGTAGGCATCCGCAATCGCTTCGGTCTGCGCCGTCATACTGCCTTCCGCCTTCATGGGGTTGTTG
>JAEXTB010000193.1 GCA_023453725.1 Bacillota bacterium
ACGTGGCACTGGTGCTGACGTATTTTGTAGGTATCATCTGCATTTGCGCATCGGACGGGTTCCTTTCGCTGCGGATTGCGGAGCTGGGCGGTACGGACGCGCACGTTGGCCTGGGGCTATTTGTGCAGGCGATGTCCGAGATCCCCATCATGCTGCTCTATAACCGAATAAAGGCCAAATGGAATGTCGGGCCGGGGGTCATGATATCCGTCTCCTTCGTGTTTTACTTTATCAAGTGCGTGCTGCTGGGGATTGCGCCGAGCTATCAGACGGCAATCCTCATAACGCTGCTCAACGGCCCCTCCTTCGCGCTGTTTGTCATGTCCATTGTGGACTATATCCTTATATACGTGGACGCAAGCTACCTTTCCACCGCGTATCTCATATTCAGCGCGCTGGGCTCGGGCCTGGGCGCGGCATTGGGAAATTATGTGGACGGGGCAATCGCGGAAGCGCTGGGCGTTGGGAACATGCTGTTGATTGTAAGCGTCACCGCGCTCATGGCTGCCGCAATCGTCGGCATCTGGGGCAAACCAAGGAGTACTTCACCGGCATACATAGAGCCGGGCGAGGCGTTTCCGCCTGCATGATCCGAGGAGTATAGTAAAAGAGGGTGCGAATGCACCCTCTTTTGGGGTAATGTTTTCACTTTATGGATTGTCCGATAACCTCGTTCAATTCCTCAGTCAACGCACGCCAAAGCGCATAGGACTCATGTAAGCGTTCCGGCTCCCCGCCCAAACGCACCGCTTCGAGCATCCGCTCATAGCAGTTTTCAGGCTTCACGAGAAATTCGTTCACGTATTGCTGCGTCCGCTTCCGGCTTGGGAAGAATGTGCGGTTGAGCGCGAACAGTGCCTGCAGGAAATGATCCAGCGCGATTTCCAGCGCAAAATGATAGAACAGTGTGTCTTTGCGGCGCAATGCCCGGCCAAAGTCCTCCTCATCGTTGGTCAGCGCCGCATGATGCTTGACTAAGGCTTTCGCCAGCGTATCCGGGTATATGGATAACCGTTGCTGCAGGGAGGATAAAAAATCCCCTCCATCATAATGGACATGCATGGACTGTATGGCGGCGCAGCGGCCGATCGGGTAATAGTCCCCGATCCGATCAGGAAGATGACCCGCGAGTATTTCCTCAATATTTGCTACCGTTTCCTCCATGGTAAAATACATCAGCATGGTCTCAACACCGCAAATCAGCATGGCGTCGCCCGTGCCCCAATTGCCGCCTTCGCATACATTCAGCCGCAGTTCCTGCAGATCCGCGCCGCTCTTTTGATAAGCCTTCTCGCGCTCCTCCGGCGCAGGCATGCTTGACACATATACAAACACATCAATATCGCTTTCGCCAGGCTTGGGAATTTCGTTAACGTCCCCCGTCTGTCCAATGGCCGCAACCCTCTCCATGCGGGCTACGTCTGCTAAAAGTGTTTGCAGTATCTCTTTTACTTCTTTGTTCATAACGCTCCTAATGAAATTTGAATATGCCGACCGGCACTCAACCATTATAAAAAGCAGGGATTGCATTGGTCAACCATATATTGGTCATGGGTACAAAAGCGACCCAAACAGCGGAGCAGATACCCCGCTGTTTGGGCCGCTATCAAAATTCTCTAGGCTAATCGCTCAGGGTTTCCAGCAGGTTGGCTAACGTATCCACCGCCTCCACCTCATCCTCGCCGATGGCCGAAATTTCCACCTGCGTGCCCTGCGCCAAGCTGAGTGAAAGCACAAACACGATGGATTTCACGTTCGCTTCCTTGTTGTTATCCATCCGTTTGAGTGTGATGCGGGATTTAAACTTGCCCGCAGCCGCCACAAATTCCGCGGCCGGGCGGGCGTGAAGCCCCGTGCGGTTCGTGATCACCGCTTTTTTTACATACATAAGCGTTCCTCCCTACTCCTATGAGCCAATTTCGTTCCTCAAATACTGCTCCACTTCGGAAGCCGTAGCATATGTAAGAACCTGCCGGAAGATTTTTTCCGCCTGTTCAAGCGTGAGTTTTGATAACAGGCGTTTGAGCGGCGCAACCGACGCCGCGCCCATGCTGAGCCTGCGTATCCCCATGCCGATGAGTACCGCAGCAGCAAGTTTATCCCCGCCGAGTTCTCCGCATACTCCAAGAGGCTTGTCGGCTTGCGCAAAGCTTTTTGCAACGCTGCCAATGAGCTGGAACAGCGCGGGATGATAGCTTTGGTAGAACCCGACCACCGCGGGATTCATGCGGTCTACCGCAAGGGTATATTGCGTCAGGTCGTTTGTGCCAATGCTCGCAAAGTCCACCTCTTGCGCCGCCGCATGCGCCATAAGTGCGATGGACGGAATTTCGATCATAATGCCGACCTTGAGCGTCTTTGTGTAGGGGATACCTTCATGCTCCAGCTCTTCTTCCGCTTTTTTGAGCGCAGCTTTTGCGCGGCGGATATCGTCAATACTGCCTACCATGGGAAACATCAGCCAGAGATTGCCGTATACCCCTGCCCGCAAACAGGCGCGCAGCTGCGTATGCAAAAGCTCCGGCCGTTCAAAGCAGAGTCTGAGCGCGCGGTTCCCCATAAACGGGTTTGCTTCGGGCGGGATGGGGATGCATTCGGGCTGCTTATCCCCGCCGACATCCAGTGTGCGGATGGTGACTGGTCGTTCCCCAAACCGCTCCAACACGCGTTTGTATGCCTGAAACTGCTCCTCCTCGCCCGGAAGCGCGGCCCTGCCCATAAACAGGAATTCCGTACGGAAGAGTCCGACGCCGTCCGTATAGGCTGCCGCCTTCAATTCGTTTTCGTCCGCGGAACCGATATTGAGTTCCACCTCGATTGGCGTACCATCAGCGAGTTTTGACTCATGCTGCAAATAGCGTTTGATTTCCTCGGCCTCACGGAGGTAATCTTCCCGCAACACAAGAAATTGGGCCTGTTCCGTCGAAGACGGATCAAACAGCGTCACACCCTTGACTGCGTCCACCGCCAAAAGGTCCCCATGGCGGATATGGGCAAGCGCGCCCGGCACGCCAAGCACCGCGGGAATTTCATAGCTGCGCGCGATAATGGCTGTGTGGCAGGTGGAACCGCCCACCTCGGTGACAATGGCAAGTGCCCGCTCCCGGTCCAGTGTTGCGGTGTCGGACGGAAACAGATCATGCGCAACGATGACGGCGGGTTCCTCCAGGCGGCTAAGATCCCGCTCGGGAAGACCAGCGAGGCACCTTAGCAGCCTCAGTCTTACATCCCGCATATCCGAAACGCGCTCGCGGATCAAGGGATCGTCCACGCCCGCAAGCAGCTCGGTAAGCATGGTAAACGCTTCCTCCACGGCCTGCGACGCGGGCATATGTTCTTCTCGGATGCGGTATAGAATTTCTTCCTCCGCGCCGATGTCGTTTACAATCTCCCTGTGGGCTTCAAATATTGCCGCCTGCGCGGGGTTCTGTATGCGCTGCTGTATGGCAAAAAGCTCTTTTATGGCAGTTGTCCGCGCGGCATAAAACGCTTCCACGGCCGCGTCTTCCATGCCGGGCTGCAGCGGGGTACGATCAATGACAGGTGTAAAGGGGATATGGACGAATGCGCGGCCTAGCGCGTATCCTCCGGAGACCGGGTTGCCCGTTAAGTACATACCTGCTCCTCCCATCGCCCGGAGAAAACCCGGCATTTTGCGAGGCTTTTCCGGGACCGATTATATTTTTTCCAGCCTGACGCGGCCAAGAAGCTCCTGTACCGCATCCGGATCTGCGCTTTGGCTTCCGCTTTGCATTACGCTTGCGGCGCTGACCGCAATGGCAAGGCGGCTCGTTTCATAGAGTCCCATTCCGCGCGCTTCTCCAAAGGCGAGTGCGGCCATCATGGAATCGCCTGCACCGACGGTACTTTTCGCCTCGACCTGCAATCCATAACCTCTGTAGCATTCGTTTTCCGATAAAAACAGTGCGCCGTCCCCGCCTAAAGAAATCGCGGCAACATGAATGCCTCTGTCAATGAGCCACATGCCGCAGGTCACAATATCCTCCATGCTTGTAAGCTCCCTTTGAAACAGACGGGACAGCTCATGCTGGTTGGGTTTTACCGCATAAGGGATGGACAAGACCGCATGGCGGAAGCTTGCGCCATCCGCATCGATAAACACCTTCGCCCCGGCTGCCCGGCATAGCCCTGCCCAATCTCCGTAGAGCTCATCGGGCGCGCCCGGAGGCAGGCTGCCTGAAAACACGACGATATCGTCCTTGTTAAGCATGGCAAGAAGCCGTTCTTTGACGAGGTTGAGCGTTTCTTCCGTTACCAGGCCGCCGGGTTCGTTGATATCCGTCGTCCCGCCGCCTGCGCAGTCAATCAGTTTGAGGTTGGTGCGGGTGGGATGTTCCACCGTCACAAAATCGGTGCTGATACCGGCCGCTTTGAGCGCGCCTTCAACCCATGCGCCTGTGTTGCCGCCAAGGATGCCGACGGCCCTGCTTTCCTGTCCAAGCATTTTAAGCGTCTTTGAGACGTTGATGCCCTTACCGCCCGGGTCCATGCGTACGGATTTCATCCGGTTTACCGCACCCGGCAAAAAACCTTCTACGACGCCGGTTTTATCAATTGCGGGGTTGAGTGTAACGGTTACGATCATGTATGCTTTCTCCTTACCCATACAGGGAGGCGCTTAGGTGCGTTATTCCTCCTCAATATTCTCCATAAAACAATCGTATATGAATTTTGGGTCGGTGGAAAGCAAAAGTTTCTGTATGAGCTCTTCCTGCATCATAATGTTGGCTACGCCCGCCAAAATGGGAAGATGCGCATCCTCAAGCGCAGCAATACCAATTAAAAGATGCGCTTTGCCGCCATCAAACGCTATCCCCTCCGGGTACTGGAGCACAACAAGCCCCGTTTTTTTCACATACCCCTTTGCGGCGCCTACGCCGTGCGGAATGGCTACGCCTTCGCCCAAGAACGTGGTCACCACTTTTTCGCGCTCGACCATCGCCTGAATATAAGGTTCCTCAACGCAGCCCTTTTGCAAAAGCTTCTCGCCCGCAAGACAAATGGCCTGCCATTTGTCCGTGGAAGGTAATCCGGTATAAATATCGTTTACGGTCAAAACGCCGTCTTCCTGCTGTGTCGTCTGTTTTTTCGAAAAGAGTCCCACTATTTTTGTTCCTTTCCTGTCATCATAAAATATTCGCTTTGAAAAGCGGCGAGGAGCCGCTCGAGCGCCGCATAACACTCCTGCCTGCCGCCAGCCTGAAACGCCTGCACCAGCCAATCCTCGTTGAGTATGCCTTGGCTGATCGCCCCCATAACAGCGATGCTTTCGCTTGGGCATTGCATGGGAGCAAGCATAAGCAGTATCACCTTTACCTGCAGGGGGTTTCCTTCACAGCTGTAGAGTTCCTCCACATCGTTTCGCAAGATACCAAAACGGAGTTCCGTAACACCTGCTGTGCGCGCGTGGAGCAGCATGCAGCCCGAGCCGTAGTCAATGGTACTGCCGTATTTTTCGCGTTCAAGCAACGCCTGCTCAATGCGCTCTGCTTCCTCTCTAGACCCGCCGATCTGCTGCGCGGCAAACGAAATGAGCTCCTGCACGCGGGAAAACCGGAGATCGTCGATAAGAAAAAAATGATCCAGCACCTGTAAAATTCCATCGATCAGGTGCTTGACGCCCGAAAGACGTTCTTTCATATTGCTTCCGCTTTGCCAGGGCGCCTGCCTGCGGGATACTGTCTTTAAGTACACCCGCAGCCTGTCTTTGTCCCCTTCCACCAAAAACGGGGAGACGGTAAGCGACGCGGTTCGTATGCCGGAAATAGGGACTGTGGAAACCACAAGGTCCGCGCCCCGTTCATTGAGCAGCGCCTCGCTGATGTTGGTGGTGGCCAAAATATCCGTCACCAGCAGTTCCGGAAATTCCCGCCCGATCAAAGTGGCCAAAAACTGTGCGGAAACCATACCGGCCGGACAGCAGACCACCGTGCGGAACACGCGGTTTCGTTTGAGGTTTTTATCCTCCAGCGCCACGCCAAGATGCATGGCGATATAGGCAATCTCCTCCTCAGGCACCGCAACATGAAGCTCCCTTGCCAACGGCTCGGTACACGTTTTCGCCAACGCATACAGATGGGGATAATGGTCCTTGACGGACGTTAGAAGCGGGTTGCGGATTTGCAGGTGCAGCCGGAGCCGTTTGATGGCGGGTATCAGATGTTCGCACAGGCCATGGTAAAACGCCGTATTGCTTTCAAGCAAATACCCGGTTTCACTTTCCGCAATGCGCAGCACCTCCTTGATGAGCGCCTGGGTCCTATCATCCGTGGATTCGGGAGAAGAAATGCGCCCGTGGCTTTGCTGCAGTTGCAGCATCAGGTAATCCGCCTCATCTTCGGGCAACGAAATCTCCGCAGCCTGCTCCAGACGGCTAAGAAGCGAGAGTATCGTTGGGTATTCCGCCGTCCTCCTCCATTCCGCCATACGCTCTTGTGCGCCCTGGACGCGA
>JAEXTB010000203.1 GCA_023453725.1 Bacillota bacterium
TTTAACGACGACCCGCTCTGGCTTGTCGCCTGCACCGGAGCCTACATCCGCGAAACCGGGGATGTTTCCATATTGGAAGAGCCTGTGCCCTTTAACAATGTCAAAGGCAGTGAAAAGCCGCTTATGGAGCATTTAAGGCGCAGTGTTCGCTATACCATGGAGCATCTTGGCCCGCACAGCCTGCCGCTGATCGGGCGCGCGGACTGGAACGACTGCCTCAACCTCAACTGCTTTTCCACCATCCCCGGCGAAAGCTTCCAGACCTGCGCCAACTTTGAAAGCGGCAAGGCCGAAAGCGTATTTATCGCCGCCATGTTCGTGCTCTATGGCGAAGAATATGCGGCTTTGTGCGAACGGTATGGGGACGCGCAGGAAGCGCTGGAAGTACGTACGGCGGTCTCCAAAGTGGAGCAGGCCGTGCTTACCTACGGCTGGGACGGCAACTGGTTCCTGCGCGCATACGACGCATTTGAGCAGCCTGTCGGAAGTCATACCTGCGAAGAAGGGCAAATATTTATCGAGCCGCAGGGATTCTGTGTGATGGCGGGAATCGGCGTTGAACAAGGGCATGCGGCACGCGCGCTCGAAAGCGTAAAGGAGCGCCTCGAAGGCGAACACGGCATTCAATTGCTTAACCCGTGCTACACTGTCTACCACGAGGAACTGGGTGAAATCACAAGCTACCCGCCCGGCTACAAAGAAAACGGCGGTATCTTCTGCCACAACAACCCGTGGATCAGCATTGCCCATACGGTGCTTGGGGACGGCAACGCGGCGTTTGACGCATACCGCCGCATCAGCCCCGCATATACGGAATTTAAAAGTGAAATTCACCGTACGGAGCCGTACGTATACAGCCAGATGATTGCCGGGCGGGAAGCCCCGCGCAGCGGAGAAGCAAAAAACAGCTGGCTGACCGGTACTGCCTCTTGGGCTTATGTCAACATCAGCCAGTATATCCTGGGCATCCGTGCACGGCATGAGGGCCTCGAAATCCGCCCCTGCCTGCCGGACGGCTTGGATGGTTTTACAGCCGAACGCATATTCCGCGGTACACGCTACATCATCCGCGTACGCAGAGCCGGGCTTGAAAGCCCGCGTATGCGTGTGAACGGAGCATTGATAAAAGGCACTGTTGTTCCGCCGGATGGCCAACAAGAATTGCACGTTGAAGTAGAGTTTTAAAGAGTCTCGGAGGGGCCTATGCCGTTTCAGCCGGGTTTTCTTTGGGGCGCGGGCAGCGCCGCTTACCAGGTGGAGGGTGCCTGGAATGAACATGGAAAAGGGGATAGCATTTGGGATGCATTCTGCCATACGCCGGATCATATCAACAACGCGGAAGACGGCGATATGGCGGCAAACGCTTACCATCTGTTTGAAACGGATCTTGCCATTATGCGGGAACTGGAGTTGAGCTGCTATCGGTTTTCCATCAGCTGGCCCCGCATTCTGCCCGAAGGCAGAGGCACCGTCAATCAAAAGGGGCTGGATTACTATGACCGTGTGGTGGACAGCTTGCTCTCTTCGGGCATTACGCCCTTTGTAACGCTCTACCATTGGGATCTGCCGCTTGCGCTTGAACAATCCGGCGGCTGGGAGAACCGCGCTACCGCAGAGGCGTTTATGGAATACGCCGAGCTGATTGCAAAACACTTTGACGGGCGCGTTACAAATTATGTTACCCTCAACGAGCCGCAGTGCTTTCTGGGGCTTGGTTATCATACAGGCATCCACGCGCCGGGCAAGCGACTTTCCACGCAAGCGCTTACAACATGCGCCCACCATGCGCTCATCGCGCACGGCGGCGCGGTGGCCGCTATGCGCGCGGTATCCCGTTCCCCGCTTACGCTTGGCCTTGCCTCAACGGGAAAAATCTGTTATCCTATGCATGATGCAACAGATACGCATGCGGCGTATGACGCTACATTTGCGCTTCACGAGGATGATTGGACCTTCTCTCACGCATGGCTTCTGGACGCTGCGGTTTTAGGCCGCTATCCCAATGGGTTCGCCCCTTTCAGTGCGTTCAATGAAACCGTTTCCGAGGCGGATTTTCGCATCATCCGGCAGCGCTCGGACTTTATCGGCCTCAACATTTACAACGGCACGCCGGTTGGCGCTGACGGACAGCGCATCAGGAAGCTGCCAGGGTTCCCGCGCACGGCGCTCAAATGGCCGGTCACGCCCGAATGCATGTATTATGGATCTAAATTCTTATATGAACGCTACGCACTCCCCCTTTTCATTACAGAAAACGGTCAAAGCTGCAACGACCGCATTTACCTGGACGGTAACGTGCATGACATAGACCGCATCGATTTTCTCACACGATACCTCAGGCAGTTAAAGCGCTCCATAGATGAAGGCATCCCGGTCCACGGATACTGCCACTGGAGCCTTACGGACAATTTTGAATGGCACTCCGGCTATGACGAACGCTTCGGCCTCGTATATATTGATTATCCCACGCAAAAACGTACCATTAAGGATTCCGGTTACTGGTACCGGAATGTGATAAGGAGCAATGGACATGTATAGTTCCGATTTTCCATGTAACACGTATCAATGCGGCACGGGTTTACTCCACAAAATAAGCCCGCGAACGCTATAAAAAAAGGAGGTTCTATCTAACCGCAGCGGCTTGCGGTGCGGCAGTGTGGAGACCTGCCGTAATGACATCGTGATGTATACGCGCGATGGCGAGGCGGACAGTTAGCAGAGGCTGTGTCCACCAGAGCCGGGCAGCATGGCAAACGTCACACTCAAGAACATCAAGAAGGTCTACGACAAGAACGTGGTTGCGGTACAGGAGTTTTCTCTTGATATCGCGGACAAGGAATTTGTGGTATTGGTCGGCCCTTCGGGCTGCGGCAAATCCACAACGCTCCGGATGGTAGCTGGCCTGGAGGAGATCACCTCCGGCGAAATCTACATCGGGGACACGGTCGTCAACGATGTGCCGCCCAAGGACAGGGATATCGCGATGGTATTCCAGAACTATGCGCTCTACCCGCACATGACGGTGTATGAGAACATGGCGTTCGCGCTCAAGCTGAGAAAGGCGACCAAGCAGGAGATCGACGAAAAGGTAAAAGAAGCAGCGGAAATCCTGGGCATTACGGAGCTGTTGCAGCGTAAGCCAAAGGCACTCTCCGGCGGTCAGAGGCAGCGTGTGGCAATCGGCCGCGCGATTGTACGGCACCCGCAGGTGTTCCTCATGGACGAACCGCTTTCAAACCTTGACGCCAAGCTCAGAAACCAGATGCGCGCGGAACTCATCAAATTGAGGCAGCGCATTGACACCACGTTCATTTATGTAACGCATGACCAGACGGAAGCCATGACGCTGGGCGACCGCATTGTGATTATGAAGAATGGCTTCATTCAGCAAATCGGCACGCCCCATGAGGTGTTCCATGAACCCGCCAACCTGTTTGTGGCCGGCTTCATCGGCACCCCGCAGATGAACTTCTTCCCCGCTCAGCTCAATGTGGACGGCGGGCGCTATGTGGTGGAACTTTATGGCGTAAAAGTCCCGCTGCCCTCCGATAAGCAGAAGATCTTGGAACTCAACCGGCAGATGCCCTGCCCCGTCACCCTTGGCGTACGCCCCGAACACATCCGCGTGGTGCCGGAAGGCACAGAAAACGCCATCCGCGCGCAGGTGGACGTTTCCGAAATGATGGGCAGCGAAGTATATCTGCACGTCAATGTGGACGGAAAGGACGCCGTCATCCGCGTGCCGACCGGGGACCTCTTGGACAGCTACACATTTACGCCGGGCAGGGAGAATTATATCCATTTCTCCTTCTCCAACAGCATGATGCACCTGTTCAACCCCGAAACGGAGCAGAACCTGTATACCATCTGCAAATAGCATTTACCCACAAGCGCCGCCCGGTAAGGACGGCGCTTTTTGTATGCAACATTCTCTTTGCATTGTATTTTCCCGCTGTACATGCTATGATGC
>JAEXTB010000208.1 GCA_023453725.1 Bacillota bacterium
CTCTACCGTACTCTCAATATCCCAATGGACGTTTTTGCTGAAGTGGGAACGCTGCCGCCGCAGGAGCGGCGCATTGTATCCCTCACGCGCGCATACTTTGCTTCTGCCCGTATTCTGCTGCTGGACGAGCCTGATTTTTCGCCGGAGGACCCAAATTATCCTGCGATTACGCATATGCTGCGCTCCATTGCGGTGGGGGGCGGATGTATACTCATTACCACGCACCGCTTACATACATTACTGGATCTAGTAGACCATGTCGTGGTATTGGAACATGGGGAGCTGCGCATAAATGCAGGCAAAGATACGCTTAGCGCAAAAGAACTGATTTCCATTGTATCCGGCAAGCATATGGAAACGCCTGATATTTTCCCGAAGCTGCGCCTGAAACAAGGCCCCTGCTTTCTTAGCTTATATGATGTCACCACGCAGGACGGCGTATCACATCTCAGTTTGGACTTGCATAAAGGCGAAATTCTGGGGGTCGCTGCGCTGTGCACGGGACTTCGGACGGCAATACCCCGGCTGCTGTACGGGTTGGATCCGTTAAAAAGCGGCCATATAACGTTGCTTGGCCAGAAAATTTCCATTAAAAGTCCTGCCGACGCCATCCGTTACGGCATTGGCCGCCTGCAGGAGGACCGCGTAGAAACCGGCCTGCAAACGGAGTTTCCCATTGGCCCCAATATATCGTTGGGCAATTTAAAGGCTTTTCGCCTGCTTGGACTGTTTCAAAAACGCAAGGAAGACCACGTGGCGCGCGGCTACATCCGAAAATTGAACATTAAAACAGCTTCCCTGAAGGAACAGGTCTCCAACCTGAGTACAGGCAATCAGCAGAAGGTGCTGCTTTCACGGCTGCTGTTTTCCAATTGCCGCGTGCTGATGCTCGAAGAACCAACGAAAAATCTGGACAAATCCACGAAAAGCGAAATTTACAACTTCATGAGCCATTTTGTGCAAAAAGGCGGCACCATTTTACTTGTTTCCTCCCATGTTGACGAACTGATCGGCATGTGCGATCGCATCCTGATTTTGCGCAATGACGGCGGCTATTCCATGCAGCAGCACGGTGAATTTGATAAGGAAACCATCCTCTCTTTCAGCCTGTAATTGTGTAAAATAAAGATTGCATGCGAAAATAAACCAGTTCCCCTTTCCACATTGACAGGACATATCGCGCATCATTATAATCAGAATCGAACAATATCAATCAAATTACATCAATAATTCTGATCGCAATGGTGCACGTATCCAGTCAATTAATTTTTCTTCTTTGTCCTATAACGGGATGAAAAACAGTCATATAACGAAAGGGGTTCACACTATGAAGAAGCCATTGTTTGCTGCGCTGTGTCTTGTGATGGCATTCACATTCGCCGCATGCACCGTTCCCGCAGAAACGCAACCGCCCGCCGCAACTGAAGCCCCCGCAGCCGCTGCCACAGAGGCGCCCGCTGCAACTGAGGCTCCTGCTCAGGAGCAGAAGCCTGTTCGCGTAGGCTTCGCAAACATCAACGAAAAAGGTTCTTTTGGCAAACAGGTGCGTAACTCCATGGAAAAAGAAGCCGCAGCACGCGGCTGGGAACTCATCAGCGTAGACAACAACTCCGATGGCGCTACCGCAGTCAAAAACGCTGACGACCTTATTACCATGGGCATTGACTACATGATCGAATTCAATGTTGACCAGGCCGTCGCTCCCGTGATTATGGAGAAATTCAATGCGGCCAATATCCCGGTAGTCGCTGTTGATATCGCGCATCCCGGCGCAGTATTCTTCGGTGCGGACAATACCCGTGCGGGTACCATCGCCGGTGAAGCCGCAGGCAAGTACATCAAGGAAAACTGGGGCGGGGAAGTTGAGTATATCGTACTCATCATCCAGCCGGTATCCGGTGATGTTGTAGCGCCCCGTGTCAAAGCCTACCCCGATGGTCTCAAGAACGCAGGTATCTCCTTTACGGAAGATCAGATCATTGAAATCGATGGCCAGAACGATGCGCAGATTACCCAGCAGCGCTTTGCAGACTTCCTGATGGCGCATCCGGACGCCACGAAGATTGCCGTTACCACCGTCAATGACGTTGCGGCAAGCGGCGTATATGCTGCGGCCGAAACCGCTGGCCGTGCAAACCATATCGTTCTGACTTCTCAGAACTGCACCGCAGACTTCGTAGAACCCATGTACGCAGCCGAAGGCAAGACCTCCTGGATTGGCAGCGTAGGTTACTTCCCCAACCGCTATGGCGAGTGGGTCATGCCCATCGTTGAAAAGATGATCAAGGGCGAACAGCTTGAAGAAAAGTACTACATTGACCACATCATGATCGATTGGAGCAATATTAAAGAGTATTATCCCATCGACAATCTGCCTTGGGCAAATCTGTAGTAGCTCTATGGAACTGTGTGCCGGCAGGAAATCCTGCCGGCACATTCCCAACGGCCTTGAAAAAATCAGGCATGAAAAACGAGGTGACAGGCATTGGAAGAAAAAATACAGGCATGCTCGTCCTCCGAAGCGCAGGACATGGAGACGCGTGAGGTGGTGCTCCGTGCAACGGATATATCCAAGGAGTTTCCGGGCGTCAAAGCGCTTTCCCACGTTAATCTTGATGTGCGGCGCGGAGAGGTCGTAGCCCTTTTGGGCGAAAACGGTGCCGGAAAATCCACATTGATCAAAATCTTGTCCGGCGTACACAGCTGCGATCAGGGAACGATTGAATTGGAAGGGAAACAGGTCGCGTTCCATCTTCCGTCAGAAGCCAAGGCGGCAGGCATAGGGATCATTCATCAGGAACTCAATTACGTGGCCACCGTATCTGTGGCGGAAAATATTTATATGGGCGATATCCCGAAAAAGGGATTGATGGTGGACTACCGCGCTATGTACGAAGGGGCGGCAAACATTATGGGGCGCATCGGGGTGGAAATTGACCCCCGTATGCCGATTGGCGCATGCAGCGTTGCGCAAAAGCAGCTCATTGAAATCGCAAAAGTGATTGCCAACGACGTCAAGGTACTGATTATGGATGAGCCCACATCGGCATTGAACGATGTGGAAACGGAAAACCTGTTTAAGTTTATCCGGCAGGCCTCAGAGTCCGGCATCTCCATTATATATATCTCCCACAAGCTTGAAGAACTGTTCGCCGTGGCCCATCGTGTGGTTGTGCTGCGGGATGGACAGGTAACCGGCCAGATCAATGTGCGCGATGCAACCAAAGAGCAGCTGATTACCATGATGGTGGGAAGAACAATCTCCGATATGTTCCCCAAAGAAGGGGCAGAGCCGGGCGATGTCGCGCTGGAAGTGGAGGGCCTGAGCAACGAGTCCCTCAAAAACGTCAGCTTCTCCGCACGAAAAGGGGAGATTTTCGGCATTTACGGTCTGCTCGGGTCAGGCCATCAGGAACTGGGACCCGCGATATTCGGCCAGGACAATATCAGCTCCGGAACCATCCGGATAGACGGCAAAATGGTCTCCATCAAAAGCCCGCTTGATGCGCTTAAGTGCGGAATTGCTTACGTACCGGCGGAGAGAAAGACGGAAGGCCTCATTTTAAACAGTTCCGTGCGCAACAATATGCTGGTTTCCTTTTACGCAAAAAACCGGCGGCACAAGTTGACCAACCGCAAGCTGGAAGACAGTATCACCGCCAAGTGGATCAAGAGCCTGAAAATTAAAACGCCGACTGCGGAGACAAAAGCGGAATCCCTTTCAGGCGGCAACCAGCAAAAGGTCGTGCTCTCCAAATGGCTGGAGCTGGAGCCTGAAGTGCTCATACTAAACGAGCCGACCCGCGGTATTGACGTAGGCTCCAAGGCGGAAATCTATAAAATACTCGACGACCTGTGCCAGAAGGGCAAATGCGTGATTATGATCACCTCGGAAATGCCGGAGCTTTTGACGATGTCTGACCGGATTATGATCATGCACGACGGAGAAATCACCGGCCTGTTGGATGCGCGCGAGGCATCCCAGGAATCTATCATACAATACGCGATCGGAGGCTAACGCAATGTCAGTCAATCTTGAAACCGCCCGGGCCAGTTGGTTCGGCAATATCAAAAAGAAACTTTCAACAGGGGATGCATCCTCCATTATTACTGTCAGTACCGCGTTGATCGCATTGGTGATATTCTTCGGGCTCAAATCCCCGTACTTCTTTCGGGTAAGCAACTTTTTAAACATCGGCCTGTATGCGGCCATCATGGGGACGGTCGCATGCAGCATGACGTTTATCAACGTTTCAGGACAGATCGATATTTCCGTAGGCTCACAGATCGCGGTCGTCGGCATGGTGGTGGCGGTGCTCGCGCGCATGGAAAACAGCAGCATACTCCTTACCATACTGGGCGGCATCGCGGCGGGTGCACTCTGTGGATCCTTTAACGGCTTTTTCATTACCGTATTGAAACTCAATGCGTTTATTACCACCATCGCCAGTATGCAGATGCTGCGCGGTATTGCATATCTCATCTCCGATGGGCAAACGCTGGTCATTTCTGATCTTACCTTCAAATTCATTGGGCGCGGCTACGTGGCGGGAATTCCGTTTACGCTGATCGTGATGATCATCTGCTACGTGCTGTTCCATTTCATTTCCAAATACACGGTGTTTGGGCGCACCATATACATGATCGGCGGCAACGCCCAGGCAAGCTTTCTTTCCGGCATCAAGGTCAACCGCATTAAATTCCTGCTCTATGTCATCAACGGCACAATGGCGGGGGTAGCAAGCATTATGCTTGCCGCGCAGACGGGCTCCGGCCTCCCTATGGCCGCCATGAACACGAACATGCAGGCGCTCTCCGCCGTCATATTGGGCGGCGCAGGCCTCACCGGCGGACGCGGCACCATATTGGGTACTTTCATCGGCGTGCTGGTGCTCTGTACCCTTAACAACGGCATGACAATGCTCAACGTGCAGACCTTCTGGCAGGACGTCATTGTGGGCGCTGTGCTGCTTATCTCCGTTTCCATCGACGCCATAAAGGGCGGCAGCCTCAAGCGCAAAATATAATGGAACGGCGTACATTCGTATTTGATCTCAAGGCCGGAATGGAACAGGAATATATCCGCCGCCATCGGCAGATATGGCCGGAAATGCTTGCGATGTTAAAAGAGGCGGGGATCCGCAACTACTCTATCTGGCTTTGGAACTCACAGGTGATTGGCTACTACGAAAGCGAGAATCTATCCGTAACCGACGCCTTCAAAGCGCAAAGCCCGGTCCAGACAAAATGGAGCGCGTATATGCAGGACATCCTGTTACCCGCTGTACGGGGGGGAATCCCACTCCCTGCGCCGGACTGTGTCTTCTACATGGAATAGCCTTTTCTGATACAACAAAAACGCGGTATGCCGGAATTGACCGGTATACCGCATCATGGTGGTTTCCATGGAACCGCTAGTGAGAAGCGCGCCTAAAATCGCTTGGGCTGCTGCCGGTTTTCTGCTTAAAGAGCTTGGAAAAATGGGGGATGTCATGGAACCCCACCTCGGAAGCGATTTCGGAAATTGGCTGGTTGGTGCCGATAATGAGATCGATCGCCCTTGCGATGCGGCAGGCAATTAGGTACTGATGCAGGGATTTTTCTGTATAGAGCACCATTTGCTTGTTGAGATAGTTCGGGTGGTAGTTGAACAGTGCGCCGATGCTTTCGTTGGTAATATCCTCATGGTAATGCGCCTGAATATAGGCGATGACCTGCTCAATCTTCTGCTGTGCCTCAGTCTGCTCCGTAACGCCGAGAGAAATCTTTCTCGCAAGCTGGCCCAGCATGGAAAGCAGAAGACCCGAAAGCCGCTCGCGGTAATAAACGCGCTTTGTCTGATATTCACGCTTCATTTCAAGCAGCGTGTCCTCCACCTGCTGCATGCCGGATAGATACAGCGGCTCATTGAGTTTACAAAGGTCTGTAAACGCCACGCGCGGCAGCATGGAAGAGCCATCAAATTGTTCCACACAATCCGGCGGGATAGGATAATCCTTTTCCTTGTTGCGCTGCACATAGTCAAAGTTTACGGCAAGAAATTGCATGGTTCTTTCCCCGTCCGTATCCATGTGATACATGGTGCCGGGCTGCCACACAGCAAGATCGCCGCGCTTGAACTGATACACCTTGTCTTCTACAAAAAGCTTCCCCTCTCCGCGGTACACATAGAACAGGCGGCAATCATAGGGGCGGCGAAATACCGGATATTCATTGCGGGAGACATCCAGCAGCTGAACATACCGTACAAACGGTCTGGTTTCAGAAAACGGTATCTGAATGGTAGCCGGAAACGCAACGTTTGTCTGTGGCATAAGCGCCTCCTGTAAATATTTATTTTAGACAAATATGCGTTAGAAATATACATTTATTAAACCACAGTAGAAGCCTATAATCAATATAACGCCAGGTGTTATCAAGTATTTTATTTTTATATTATGCCATCCAATGCACCCAACCCAAACAGGGTTATATTTGAAAACAACAATCGGAGGAACAATCAATGGTAGAACGGTTAAAGAAACGCACTGCACGCATCGGCCTTTTTGGCGTAGCCCATCCCACATACTGGGATCAATTCCCTGGCCTTCTCGATACCCTGATGGGATATCACACAGATCTGAAGGTGCTGCTTCAAAAGCAGGATGTGGAAGTCATTGATTTCGGCATGGTGGATACGAGCGAGCGGGCGTATGAAGCGCTCGAAGAAATGAAATCCAACCGTCTTGACGTGCTGTTCTGCAATATGCTCACCTATGCGACCTCCTCGGTGTTTGCGCCCATAATTCGGGATGTGAATCTTCCAATGGTGCTTGTGGCGCTGCAGCCGCTGCGCAAGATGGATTACGACCGGGCAAATACCCGCCAGCAGCTCGAAAATGATAATGTATGCTCCGTGCCCGAGTTTACCGGCGTTGCCGTGCGCATGGGCAAACGCGTCAACGACGTTATCATTGGCACGCTCTACAATGACCCTGAGGCGGAAAAGGAGCTTGCCCGCTGGTGTGACATCGGAAAAGTGCTGCATGATTTGAAAGGCGCACGCTTTGGCCTGATGGGCCATGTGCTTGAGGCCATGTATGATATGCACGCGGACCCCACGGCGGTTTCGGCGGCATTTGGCGTGCACGTGCCGCTGCTGGAAGTGGACGATGTGCTATCTGTATATGATACTGTGACCGAAGAAGAAATCAAGGAAAAGAGCGCGTTGATCTTAAACTGCTTCGATACGCCGGAACCGGTAAGCGACCCCATTACCACGAAATTGACGGACGCCGATCTTTATAAGGCTGCAAAAGCTGCGGTGACTTTAGACAAATTCGTCGCGCAGTACGGCTTGACCGGCCTTGCTTATTATTACAACGGCCGCCCGGGATCAGATCACCAGAATGTTGTAAGTTCCTTCATCGTCGGCAACTCCCTGTTAAACGCACAGGGTGTTCCGATGTGCGGGGAATTCGATATCAAGACCTGCCTTGCCATGTTCATTATGGACCGGCTCAACATCGGCGGCAGCTTCGCGGAGTTCCATCCTTTTGATTTTGATGAGGATTTCATATTCGTCGGCCATGACGGCCCGCATCATATTGCCATTGCAGACGGAAAGCCGGTTCTTCGCAGTCTTTCCAAATACCATGGTAAACCCGGCAGCGGTGCGTCGGTGGAGTTTAAAATCAAGGAAGGCCCCATCACCATGCTATGC
>JAEXTB010000221.1 GCA_023453725.1 Bacillota bacterium
AGATCATACGGGGCATATATGCCGTGGTCCGTCACCACGCCTGAAACTAGGTGCGGCGGCGTAATGTCAAACGCGGGGTAGTAGCCTTTGACACCTTCCATTGTGGTTTGGACGCCCATGGCCTGGAGCGTAAAAGAAGGATCGCGCATTTCAATGTGTACGCTGTTGAGATCGGGGTGACTTTTTTCCGGCACGCCGGTCACAAAATAAGGAATACCTAAATATTTGGCCACGATTGCGATCTGGAATGTGCCCACCTTGTTCACCACATGCCCATCCATGCAGATGACGTCAGCGGCGGAGGTGTATACGTCTATCTTTTCCTGCTGCATTGCAAACGCGGGCATATTGTCCGTAATCACCGTAGCGTCAAACCCCATATCGCATACGACGCTTGCGGTCAGCCGCGCACCCTGAAAATAGGGGCGGGTCTCCGCGCAGTATACTTTCATGTCTTTGCCGCGCGCCCGCGCTGCCTTGAGCATCTGCCCCACAATCGTCTCGCCGAAGCACTGGGTCAGCACCTTGCCGTTGTTTGGGATCATATCCACCAAGTACCCGGCGATGGTGGCCATTTTATCATATCTGCGGTTGTTGGTGGCAATGGCGTGCGCCATAATCGCTGCGCTGACGTCCTCGCCAGAGAGAAGCGCCTCTTTTGCAGCTTCCAAACAGCCTGAGGTAATGCGCTGCATGCGGTCCTTTGTCGTCGGCCGGGCGTTGGTGATGGTCGCCGCCGCACGCGTCAGATAGATTAGCTGCTCCTGTTCTCCCTTTTCCCGGCATTCGTAGGCAGCAAGCGCCATACCCATGGCTCCTGCCGTGAACGGGCCTGCGCTTTGGGTGACCATATCGGTAATGGCCTTTGCCACCTCTTCATGCGTATGGCATGTGACATACTCCACCCTTGGGTAAATTCGCCGGTCCAATATCCAGACCTTGCCGCTATCGTACCATGCGATATTTTCGTATTGCAGCAGGAATGCAAGGCCGCTGTCGGAACGTTGCATGTGTAAAAACCTCCTAAGTATGAATTGGGCTGCGACAAGCCCGTTATAGCGCGGCATATCCGCGTGGGATACAGCTGCGCTTCCCTCTACAGGCGGCTGATGATCTCCCGTACATATTGCCGGAGCGGCAGGGCCACACGGTCGGCCGCCTCGTCCATTTCGTGCGTGGTGATGGGCTGGTCTAACACCCCTGCCGCCATGTTCACCATGAGAGAGAGTGCGAGCACGGGAAGGCCGCAGTGCGCGGCGGTCAGTGCTTCCGTGACGGTTGACATGCCCACCGCATCGGCGCCCAATATGCGCGCCGCGCGGATTTCCGCGGGTGTTTCAAAGTGCGGGCCAACGAAGAACTGGTAGACGCCCTCGTGTACTGTTAAGGGGGATGTCTTTGCGCAGTCCTTTGCAAGTGCCCGCAAAGATTTTGTATACACATCGCAAAGGTCAAAGAAGCGCGTGCCAAACTCGGGAATGTTTTTGCCGCGCATCGGGCTTGCGCCGGTGAGGTTGATATGATCCTTTATAATCATGACGTCCCCCACATGATACGCGGTGTTCACCGCCCCCGCGGCGTTTGTGAGTATGACTGTTTTTACGCCCAACAGTTCAAATAAGCGCACCGGCAGCGCGAGCTGCTCGTAGGAATATCCTTCATAATAATGGAACCGGCCGGACATGCAGATGACCTTTTTCCCTGCAAGTGTACCCAGTATCAGCTTGCCCGCATGGGTGGGCGCTGTGGAAAGCAGGAAATTTGGAATATCTGCGTATGGAATTTCCACGGCGTCCTCAATCTCCTGTGCAAGCAGGCCAAGGGCGGTACCCAATATCATTGCCACTTCCGGAACAAAATCAATTTTGCTTTTGACATACTGCGCGCTTTGTTGATAACTTGCGTATTCCATATAAAAGGCTTCCTTTCATCGAAGATGTGCTTTATAGGGAAAAATGTGGGCTTTCTTTTCATAGTATCACACAAGCGGTTTGTGTCAACGCATACAGGGCAGGAGCATTCAAAACACCCCTATATTTGCGTAATTCCGCGATAAATGTCGGTTTGTGCATTTTAAAGTTTACAATTTTTTAATGCCTAGGTATACTCAAAAAAGAAGCCAATATCAGACAAGCGCAGCTTATGCGGGAGGCACAATGGATTGGAACTATGTCCCTGAGCTGATCGCAATCGTCGTGCTCGGGATTCTGCTTGCGTTCCATCGTAAAACGGCACTCATACGCACCAAACGGGACAAGCTGTTTGTGCGTTGTATTATTACGGCCATTATCACGGCCATGATCAACGTGTTGTCCGTCATTGCCATCATCCATTCCGAAGCGCTTCCTTCGTGGATTCCGTGGCTGTTCAGCGACCTGTTCTTTTGCATTATTGTCGCCATGGTCATAGCGTTTGGCCGGTATTGGCTGCATATTGTCTATGAAGACGCACCGGCAAATGCCTTCCATCGGTTTTGTACGGGAGTGGGGTATGCGGGGGTCGCCATCATGGTGATCGCAACCATAGCCAACCGGTTTACCCCTATTCTCTATTCGTTCAGTGCGCAGATGGAGTATGTGCGTGAAGCGTTCAATCGTCTGCCGTTCTACCTGTCAATGGTATATATCATATGCGGTCTTATTGCGCTTTCCATGCAATGGAAGAACCTTTCTAGACCCACGCGGCCGGCTCTGGTTACGGCGCCTGCTTCTTTGATCCCTTTTATGATTATCGGCAACTCTTTGCCCAATATACAGGTGCAGGGTACGGCGTTTATGGTAAGCCTGCTTATGCTGTACTTAAGCTTCCACAGCAATGCCTCCACCTATGATACGCTCACGGGCAGCTATAATCTCGATTCGTTTTATGTAGCGCTGCACCGCCAGTACCTCGCAATGCCGCCGCGCGCCTTTATATTGTTTTCCTGGCAGAATTATAATGTCATACGTAGCGAGTACGGGCACCAGATTGCGGATGACATCATCAGGGCAGCCGCAACGTACCTCAAACAGATCTACGGGCAGCAAAACGTTTATCGCATAGCGGAGGATCAGTTCGTTTGCGCAATGTTGGAGCATGTGGGGTACCGCAGCATGGAGGAAGCGTACGAACACCTCAATGCGGACTGGCTTTCGGGCAGGGTGCTCTGCAGGCTTGATTTTTGTGTGTCTTATTACGAGGCGCTGCCCTCCAGAATTTGCGAGCAGGATGTCCTTTGCTATCTCGAGTATGGCATAGAACAGGCCAACCAGGGCGGAAACACGGGCATTGTCGCCTGCTCTGAGGAGCTGCTTCACGCGTATGCCTGCGAGCGGGAAATTATCGCCGCTCTCAAAGATGCCATTAAAAACGGAACCTTTTCGCTCAACATTAATCCGATCCTAAAAATCCAGGGCGCAACCCGCAAGCTTTTTGGTGCGGACTGCGGCATCGGCTTCCAATTGGAAGGATGCGATTCCTATCCGGAGGAACAGATCATGCAGGTGGCGGAAAAATTCAACCTGCTAAACCCCATCAGCGAGCTGTTGCTTCGCCGGGCCTGTGCGTTTCAGCGGCAGCTGAACACACTGGGCATGGGAGAGATTGTGCTGTTCTGTGAAATCACGCGCACGCAGCTGCTTTCTGAAAGCATCATCCAGCGTGTTATCAACATCATCGAGGAAGAGCACGCAGATATCCGCTGTATCAAGCTGCAGCTTTCAGGCCAATCTGTGGATTTGGGGCCGCGTGTACGGGAAAACCTGCTTCAGCTAAGTCGGAGGGGTGTCGGCGTCTGCCTGAAAGACACCGCGCGCAGCAATATGGATGACCTTTTGACTACGCCATTTTCCTACGTGAAGCTCAATGAGGCCGAGCTTTTCGCCATGGGGCTGTCGGTACGGCTCAATGCGTTCTTCCGCCTTGCCATCAAATTCTTTGAACAGTTCAATACCATTGTGGTTGCGGGAAACGTTGTGTCTTCAGAACATATTCAATATCTGGAATCCCATGGGTTTTACCATATGCAGGGGCCGGGTGTGATGCCGCGCATGCAGCAGGATGAATTTGTGCGGAGGCTCAAAGAGGAACGCACGCGTTCCGCCTGCTAAAGCGTAATAATGAACATAAAAAATGCCCCCTGTTTGATCAAACAGGAGGCGCTTTTTTTACAGTACTACTTTCCGATAATACGGGTACCGGTCTGCCCGTTGATGGCTTCACGCGCCTTCTGCAGCAGCGTGATGAGCGCTTCGCGTCCGGGCTTGGAGGCTGCAAACTCCACCGCCGCCTGTACCTTGGGCAGCATGGAGCCGGGGGCGAAGTGGCCCTCCTGAATCAGCGCTTCGGCTTCGTCTGCCGAAATCTGATCCAACCATTGCTGATCCGGTGTGTTATAGCGGATGGCGACCTTCTCTACCGCGGTGAGAATAATCAACAGGTCGGCATTGAGCTCTTTTGCCAGCACGCAGCTTGCAAAGTCCTTATCAATGACTGCACCCATCCCCTTTAAGTGGCCGTTTTCCTGCTCCATTACCGGGATACCGCCGCCGCCGCCGGCAATGACGATCTGGCCGGCCTCAAGCAGTGCGCGGATGGTCTCAATTTCCACAATGCGCTGCGGACGCGGGGAAGCGACAACACGGCGATAACCCCGGCCGGCATCCTCCATCACGGCGTATCCCGCGGCTGCAAGCTCATCAGCTTCCATTTTGGACAGGAAGCGGCCAATGGGCTTGGTGGGTTTTTTGAATGCGGGGTCGTTTGCATCCACGACTACCTGCGTAATTACGGTAGAAGCGGGTTTCTGGATGCCCCTGTGCAGCAGTTCCTCGCGCAGGGCGTTCTGCAGATCGTATCCAATATAGGCCTGGCTCATGGCCACGCACATGGAAAGCGGGATGCTCTGGCTTTCCATCGCCAGGTTGATCATACCCACCTGGGGGCCGTTGCCGTGTGAAATCACCACGTCATGACCCTGCTCAATCAAGTTTGCTATTGCAACGGACGTGACCTTTACCGCTTCCATTTGCTCCTTGAGGTTGTTGCCCAAGGCGTTGCCACCCAAAGCAATGACGATACGCTTGCCCATTGTTTTCTCCTTCCGGCAATATGCTGTTATTTCATGCGGAATGTACAGTTCCATGGCGCCGTTGCCATGCGGTTTCATTGCCTTTATCATACCATACCCGCTATTCGGATTCTACTGGTCTGCACCCAAAAATCAAAATTTATTTTTTATAACTAAAAATTTTTTTGATGAATATTGACGAATATGTGAAAAGTCCTATCTAAGCAATCCTGTTAAGGGGTAGACATTCATTTTTATCATAGTCGCCTCGTCCGACAATATATTGTGTATTGAATAGTTGTGTTGGGGGAAGGGCGTAAAATGCGGGATAACAGTTTTAATCCCACCAATGAGCAGAGGCATGAATTGCTGAAAGCCTCTCTGGAGCGGGCAGGCAGGCCGGAAGATTATGAGAATATTGTGGAACTCCTGAATCCGCCACCAGATATCCTCAGCTATCGTCGACCGGGGGAGTTAAAAAACGTCCGTATCGGCATTATCGGCGGGGGGCTTGCGGGT